>CALWTV010000148.1 GCA_944384555.1 uncultured Clostridia bacterium
TTAATTAAGGTAATTCCTGATACAATTTTAGGTGTGTAAGGTATTTGAAAATGAATAAAGTTTTGATTATCTCAGAAAAAAAGAGTGATTTATCCGACATAATAATGAATTCAAATTCACTTGCAGAGTTTACAAACTATGATAATGCAATAAAAGTTAATTTTGATAAATATGATTCGATATGTATTCTTTCAGGGAATAGAGATATCAATCTTGTAATTGACCCTCGTTTAAGAGTTGAAATAGAACGTCAACGCAGCTTTGGTAAACGTGTTATGTGTGAATTTGTAAATTCAATAGGGGATACATATTCAGCGGAGCCGATTAAAATGAGCCATCACAGGTTGATATATTGTGCAGAAAATGAAATTTCAGGAATTATAAACGGTGATATTTTAGACGCTCATTATAATGACTATATAATGCCTTATTTTATTCCGGGTAATGCGGTTCCGATATTGGTTTATCATGATTATCTTTGTGCACACTCTCATATTGATATGGAATATGAGAAAATGAAAAACGGTAGATGGGCGCTTTGGAAATATGATGAAAATACTCTGATATCGTCATTCAGGCTGTGCAATTTTAATATTGCGCGTTTAGCTCCCCGAAAAAAATGGGAAAGCGTAATATCATATATAGTAAAATGGCTCTCAAACGACGATTCGCTTAAAATAGTTTTTCCTAAACCGTTATGCGAGTTTAATTCAGAAACTTCACTTGATGAATGTATACAAAAAGGGCTTGACTGGTTTAAAAACAGCAATATGCTTAAAAATAATGGAGTTGACGGCGTAAGAGAGGGATTAAGTCATCATATTGAGGCAAAAAACGGTGTTCAGTTACGTGCAGATACAGTAAGGAACGATTGCTGCGGCGAAACTGGAGGAGCGTATTTCTTTGATTATCTTGTAAACAAAAATCAGGAAAGTAAAGAGATTGCGGAAAATATCGAGTCGTTCTGTTTTGACATAATGCAGATAAAAGAGGGATTGTTCAGCGGTATGATGCGCTGGACGGAAACTGCTTGGGGTGTATGCTATCAAGACGATGTGGCACGCGCGATAATTCCGACACTTCTGAGGGCAAATTTCGCGCCGGAAAATGACAGAGGAGCGCATTTTGAAAATGCAGTTGAAGCACTGGATTTTCTGGTGAAAACCACAGGAACAGACGGACTTCGGGTATATAGAACTGATTGTCTTTATATGACAAAAGAATCTATTGCAGAAATGAACAAAGTTCCGTCAAATGCAGCGAGTGCACATTATAACGCTTTTTATCATGCGGCATTATTGCTTGCATACAAGGTAAATAAAAAAGCGTCTTTTCTTGAAACGGCTGAAAAGGGACTTTCTTCAATAATGAACCTATATCCTGATACGCATAGAGAAACGAGCGAAACCGAGGAAATGTGCAGATTAATTTTCCCGCTTGCATGTCTTTACGATGTCACTAGAAAAGATGAGTACAAACAGTGGCTATATCGTGTATCCGAAGATTTGCAGAAACACAGGCATAATATCGGAGGTTATGCGGAATGGGATACAGGATATAAAGCGAATTGTTCACGCAGAGAAGCGGGTGAGTGCGCGCTTTTAGCTGAAAACGGTGATAACGTATGCGATTTGCTTTATTCCAATAACTGGCTGCCGCTTGGATTTGCTTATGCCTATTACGCAACCAAAGATAAATACTTTAAAAATTTGTGGAACGGCATAGCTAAATTTATGATATCAGCTCAGATACACAGCGATAATCCTGTAATTGACGGAGCATGGTCGCGTGCGTTTGATATGGACGAACGTGAGATATATGGTGTACCTCATGATATAGGTTGGGCTCCGTGCAGTGTGGAATCAGGCTGGACGGTCGGCGAAATTTTAACCGGACTTTTGTTTATGAAATACATTTGCGCAAATAATTTGTAATCAAAAATAGCACGCTTAGGAATATAAAAAGGGAATGAGAATCACTAATCTTGACAAAGTGATTTTTCATTCCCATAATTTTTATTTATTTAATTTGGCATAAGTTTTTTCCATAAAAGCGGTGTTGTTGATTATAAAACGGTCGTGGACAGCTGTGCCGATAACGCCGCATTCATCTGAAACCTCGATGTTGAAATGCAGGCGTTTGCGGTCAATTTCGATTAGTTCAGATTTGCATGTTACTTTCATGCCGACTGGTGTAGCCGCTGTATGTTTAACTTCAAGCATTGTTCCCACAGTTCCGCAGCCTTCGTCAAGAAGCGGAGCAACACTTTCACAGGCAGTTTGCTCCATAAGTGCAATCATTGCTGGTGTTGCAAATACTTCAAGCATACCGCTGCCAAGCGCAGCCGCAGTTTTTTCTTTTGTTACGGTAATTGATATTTCGTTTTTGATTCCTGTTTCAAGCATATTTTTTATCCTTATTGATAAATATTATTCGTATTCTACAACGTCTACCCATTTCGCTAAGAATTCACGTTCTTCGGGTTTGCCTTTAACGGACTGTGAAGCGGCTACGATAGGAAGCCATTTGTGAACGTACTGGATAGGTGTATCGCTCTTTTTGCAGAAAAGTTTGAGGTATTTTTCCGCAATTTCATTATTTTCGTAAAGTGAAAATGTTAAATAGGTGCGAGCAACGTCGGCGGACGCATTACCTTGAGTAGCGTGCATCCAGTCAATTATAAATGGCTGACCGTCTGAATTTATGATGATATTTGAGGGGCAGAAGTCACCATGGCATACTTTGTCATGTTTAGGCATTGAATCAAGTCTAAGATGAAGTTCGTATCTTGTTGACGCATCAAAACTCGATTCACTGATTTTACGGTGCATTTTATCCTTTAATTTTCCAAGAAGGGGAGCACGTTTTGAATGTACTTCCTGCTGAAGTGTTACAAATAAGTCCATGTACTCATCGATTTTATCGGGGTTTTCTTTCATTAACTGTCTTAATGTTTTGCCTTCTATATAATCAAGTACAATTGCCCATCTTCCATCGATTTTAGTAACAGAATGTAGTTTAGGAATTGCAAGACCGGTTTCTTCAACACGCGCTTGGTTTAAAGCTTCATTCAAAACCAGCGATTTTGAATATGATGTATCAAAAAGTTTTATTGCCAAATCTCCGTCTCTGTATACGGTTTTGTTGCTTCTTTCAGCAATTATGGTATCAAGCTTCATTTCTGCATTCTCCTTTGATTAATTAATATAGTAATATCATATCAGAAAATTGAATATTTTTCAATGAAAATTTATTATATTTTTATAAAAATAATTATTTAATACATTTTTATTTTTAAGTATGTGTGATATAATTTAAATGAAGGAAAAAGGAGGTACTGTTTTATGTACGATTCAGAATTTTTAATAAAAGAAGCTATTGAAAATGGATTTTCACAAGCTTGTGTTTTAAATAATAAAGCGTTAGTTTTTATGCCGGAAGTGCGTCAGATGTGCAGCGCAAACAGATGTAAACAATATAATACAAACTGGAGTTGTCCTCCCGGCTGCGGTACAATTGAAGATTCCGCAAAGAAAGCCGCAAAGTATTCATTTGGAATACTTGTTCAGACTATCGGACAGCTTGAAGACGAATTTGATTTTGAAACTATGGGGGAAACGTCTGAAAAGCATAAGAAAAATTTTGCCGCACTCGTTGAAAAATTAAAACAGAGATATGATGATGTATTGCCTATGGGAGCAGGACCATGTGATATATGCAAAAAATGTACATATCCCGACGCTCCGTGCCGTTTTCCGGATAAAGCAATCACAGCAATGGAAGCATACGGACTCTTTGTAAGCAAAGTTTGCGAAATGTCTGGCATACCGTATAATAACGGAAAAAATACAGTTACATATACAAGCGTATATCTCTTAAAATAAAACTTTATAAATGAAGTTTGACTAAGGAGCTCTGATATATTGTATTATGAAATTTGATAATATAAAAGTTATTTCTGAAAATAATGAAATTATTGAAGCAAAAAGCCGAGTGGAATATAGCGGTGACGGAAATACAGCAAAAATATGGATAACGCCGTCATCAACTGTTAAAATAAAAGAAGTGGTTATATTTGACGGTCAAGCGGATTGGAAAAGTACTGACCGATATTACGGTGATGGCTATACAATGTTGTCACAGTATGGCGGTACAGTATCAAATCCATATTGTTTAACCGGCTTATCAGATAAGAATCACTATAAAATGCCTCAGACAATAGGTTATCATACATCGTACAATTATGTGTACGCAGGAAATGATATTGATGGATATAGTTTATACGGTGCCTCAAGTTGCCGCAGATTCAGAGCAGAGTTCAGACATCATGAAAATTCGCTTATAATAGCCCAGTCGCTTGAAAATCTTTTATATGAAAAAGGCGTTGAAATAGAGCTTGAAGAGATGATTTTCTTCAAATCGGATAAAATTTCAGATGCGCTTGATTTTTTAGCCTCTATGACTGAAAAAAATCATCCCATGAAAAAATACAGCGAACTTCCTACTGGTTGGTGTTCGTGGTATTGTTGTGGACCTGATGTAACTGAAAAAGATATATTCAATGCGCTTGATGAGATTAAAAAGCGTATTCCTGAGCTTAAATTTATTCAGATTGATGACGGATTTCAGCCGCATATGGGAGACTGGCTGATGACCGGTTCAAAATTCGGCAGACCAATCGGAGATATTTGCCGTGATATAAAAAAAGCGGGCTTTGAGCCGGCGATATGGCTTGCTCCATTTATTGCATCGGAAAAAAGCGATTTATTTATAAGTCATCCTGATTGGTTTGTAAAAGGAGAGAACGGTTTGCCACTGTGCTCGGCTGATGTAACTTTTCAAGGTTGGCGTGATGCTCCTTGGTACTTTTTAGACGCTACTCATCCGGACGCACTCAAATACATATATGATGTATGCAAGACGATACGTGAAGAGTGGGGAGTTAAATATTACAAACTTGACGCGAATGTTTGGGGTGCGCTTCCGTTTGGTGTAAGGTATGATAAAAACGCTACGGCGGCGCAGGCTTACCGCAAAGGAATGGAGACATTATGGGAAGCGGTAGGCGAGGATTCCTATGTTCTTGGCTGTAACGCTCCTATGTGGGCGTCTCTCGGCACAGTAAGCGGAATGCGTGTTACCGGTGATATAGGTAGAAGCCGTGGCTCTGTGAAAGCATGTGCAATTGAAGGATTTTCACGAAACTGGATGAATGGGCGTCTGTGGATTAATGACCCTGACTGTATTGTTATGGCGGATACAAATCCAAATGTAATGGACAGTGCAGGAGTTGTTATGCGCAATTCCGCAGATGATGATATGTTTGAATATAACAACATCTATATAAAAGCGTCCGGAGGGGCGGTTTTATCGGGCGATTTTATAGATAAGCTCTCAGATAAAGATATTTCATTCTTGAAAAAGATAATATCAAAGCAGGGAAAAGCGGCGGTATTCAATTCGGATTTGACTGTTGGTACGATTGATAATAAAGATAGTATTGATTATTTTGTATTCAATCACGGAGAAAATCCTGCTGACGTCGAAATAGATGTTATATCAAATGAACTCATAAATCAGTATACTGATGAAAAAACACATATATCAGACAAAAAGTTAAAATTAAAGCTCAACCCAATAAGTGCAAAATGGTTTACAGCTATTAAAAATTAAAAAACAAAAAATTTCCTCGGAATTAAATTACTGTATTTTTATACAATATACCGAGAAAATTTTATTTATATTTAATTATGCTTCTATTGCGGAATCAGCGATAAATGTGAATACTTTATCCCAAAGCACATTTTGATATATTACGTCTTTAGTATATGTGCTTTCAAGCTCTTCAACTGTTACCTGGTAGGCATCAGCGTATTTTTGCGCACCTTCTGTATATTCTTCATCAGTTAAGGTAATATTTTCAGCACGTATTATTGATTCAAGAATCATTTCTTCTTTCATGGTGCTTTCAATCATGGTTTTAAGGTCAGCCTTAAAATCTTCAAGTGTAGTTCCCTGATATGTTGTAAGATATTCTTCAAGCTCCATACCAAAATATGATTGGCTCATTGCCTCATAATTTGCCAGTTCATTTTCAAATTTTGCATTATATTCAGCTTCGGGATATTTTATTACTTCACTATTTTCCACTACCTGCATCCAAGCATTTGTAATTTTTGTAGTTTCGCGGTTTGCTTCTTTTTCCTGTTGAAGAGTTTCTTTTATATATTCTTCATATTCTGCGGTATTGTTATAATCAGGATAATATTTTTTTACAAAATCATCATTATACTCGGGTACAATTTCCTCCTGAACAGAATTCACCTTAACTTCAAAAGTAGCAGGTTTTCCGGCAAAATCGGGATTATTGCGATATGGATCCGGGAAAGTAACTTCTACATTAACAGTATCACCTTTGTTTGCTCCAACAAGCTGGTCTTCAAAACCATCTATAAAACTGCCAGAGCCGAGTTTAAGGTCAAATCCTGTGTCTGCACCATTTTCAAAAGCTTCGCCGTTCATATATCCGGTATAGTCAATATTTACGGTATCTCCTTCTTCAGCAGGGCGGTCTACTTCACTTAAATATGCGTTTGCGGCCAGAGATAAGTCGATTTGAGTCTGAATATCAGCCTGAGTAACCTCCGTATCAAGACCGGTTACTGTGAGTCCTTTGTATTGACCTACTTTAATATATTCGGAAAGGTCATAATCATATTCAGCAATCAAGGTTTCATTTGTATTTGAGGAATCATTTGGTTGTTTATCGGAATTGCTGGAACATGAAAACAGTGATGATGCGCTGATAAGTAAGCACAGACAAAGTGAGATAGCAATTAGTTTCTTTTTCATTTTAAAACCCCTTAAAATATTATAAAATATATAAAAATCAGTATCTTTTATGATACCATATTTTATTTAAGTTAAATTATGTTTTTCTGTACTTAATTTTGTAATAAGCAAGCACAGCAATGTTATTACAAAAATTGGTATGATACCATTGATAATAATAATAGATACATATGTAGAAATTATTGTTGCCAGTTCTCCGTCATATAATTCAAACCCAACGTCAAATAGAAAGCTCACAGTATAAGTTAATTCGGAAATAAACTTTATTAAAAAATAATATATACAAAGTGAAAATATTGCTTTCTGAGGAGGATTTTTGAAATCGAGCAGTGAATCAAAATCGTTCCAGCTTTTATTTTTCCTAAAAATAAGATGTACTAAAAAAGCAGCGATAAAAATAATAACAGTATTTAATAAAAAATCAGCGAGCAGTGATAATGCAAAAATCCAATTTACTGCTCCATTGATGCTTAAAATAAAATTGGACACAAACAATATTATGCAATCGATAAAAATTATAATGCTTCTTGCAATGCAGACTTTAATTGAGGTTGAAAAACCGGATTTAAAGTATGCGACAACGATAGCCGCACATGCAGATGAAAAAGATAAAGAACTCATTATAATTATTCCGTAATCAAGAATAGGGATAATTATAGAATTCATATAAATTATATCACTGCTTAAGACAGAGTACAGTATTGAAAAAACACGCCCGATTAATGAAAAAACAGCCATTATAATAAAAGATGATATCACGAGCCGTTTTTCTGATATATGATTTACGTAAGGTGATTTAACAATGTTATTATCCATTTAAAGCTCCAATAGTTCATACGAGAAGTTAATAAAAACAACGTTATTATGATACCATGACATAATGACGGTTTTGTGAACTCTGTGTGTTTTTTTGAGAAAATATAAAAAATAATAATTGTGAGAATGTATGTCAATATTCAAACATATAAATTTAATCGAGGATAACGATTTTTATTTTGAAAGGACATACAGTAATGAACTCAAATGATAATCTCAATGAAACAAATGAAAGTATTGTTGATTTTGAGCGCGCTCTGCTTGATTTTGTAAGACCGCCAGACAGTGAAATTTTAATGAAATATCTTGAAGTATTTGCAGACAGGTATAATTTTTTATCGCTTGAATATTTGGGGACTTCGATACTTGGAAAACGAATACCGATAGTGAAGTTAGGGGATGACAGAGCGGAACGTCAGATTATGTACATAGGCGCACATCATGGAATGGAGTGGATAACGAGTATAATATTGCTTAGATTTATAAATGAGTATTGTGAGAATCTGCGCAGTGATAATCGAATGTTCAATATAAATATGAAGTATCTGTATAAATCAAGGCTGCTGTGTATTATACCAATGTTAAATCCTGACGGCGTTGATATGCAGCTTCATGGAATATCGCCGGATAATCCGATAAAAGATAGGGTAATTTCAATGAATGGGGGAAGTGAAAATTTTTCAAAATTTTAGGCAAATGCGCGCGGAGTCGATTTAAATCACAATTATAACGCTGGATTTGAAGAATATAAAAAAATTGAGCGTGAAATGAATATATTAGGCGGTGCACCTACAAAATACAGCGGAGAATATCCGGAATCCGAGCCTGAAACCGGTGCGTTGTGCAATTATCTTAGATTTAATGAAAATATAAAAATGATACTTACTTTTCATTCTCAAGGCGAAGAAATCTATTACGGTGCAGGGTGCGGTGAACCTCCAAGGTCAAAGTCAATAGGAAAACTGCTTTCAAAACTAAGCGGATATGAATTAAAAACCGCAGAAGGTACGGCATCATATGGAGGATTGACTGACTGGTATGTACGTGAAATGGGGAAGCCTTCATTTACAATAGAATGCGGCAAAGGAGAAAATCCTCTGCCGATTGAATCATTCTTTTCCATATATGCGACGCTCAGAGAGATGTTGTTTACCGCACCTATTTTAATATAACATTATTTTTTTGCGGTATAGAACATCAAAGCGCATAGAGAGGGACGGAACAATAATTCCGCTTTTTACATATTCATCAATTTCATCTATTGTAAGCCATTTAAATTCAACAGTTTCCCCTTCCTGCGGAACGGTAACAGGTATAGGCGGATTTATAATGTTTACATATGTATCATATATTGCATTATTTGCGATGATTGTGCCAATGCACTTAAATGAATCAGGATTAGGCATAATTCCGGTTTCTTCTTTTACTTCGCGCATAGCTCCGGTTAATGAATCTTCGCCCGTAAGTACAGCACCTCCGGTACATTCCCACATTCCGCCGAAAATTTTATTTGGGTGACGTTTAGAAAGCAGAATTTTGTCACCGCATTTAGTCCAAATATCTACTACAACATGATATTCGCCTTTATTTAACGGCTT
>CALWTV010000149.1 GCA_944384555.1 uncultured Clostridia bacterium
AGGAGCATTTTCATCGAAAACAAACGGAAATACATGAACTAATTCTGATAAATTTTCGGGCATAAATCCGGAGATTAAAAAATATACGTTGACAAGCGCAAGGCATATAATAAAAACCAATGACAAAATTGAAGAAATATCTTTTAATAATTTTTGCTTTTTATCGCTTTTAACCGCAGAATAAATCAATTTTATCAAAATTACACATACCAAAGCCGCAATCCAGACGTACATAAAAATATGAAAGAAATCAATTACCGATATTCCGAATTTACCGAGAATAAGGGCAATTTTATTATTATCCTCCATTTTGCTTTTAGCAAGTCCGATAAATGAAGGCATAAGCAGAAAAGCTGAGAGCGAAATTCCTAAAAAATAACTTTCAGCAGTAAAAAGAAACCGCTCTTTTACATTTTCTCTGTACGCTGTATAAAGCGCCACAATATATAAAAGCGAAAAATATACAGACATAATTCCGGTGTAAAAATTGAAAATAACAGCGGCAGCAGTAACATATATAAGATATCTTTTTCCGTCAAAAATGCTCTTTTCAACCGAAAGTATCAAAAGCGGAAACAAATATACGCTGTCAAGCCATATGATGTTCATCGAATACACCATGTTAAATCCGCAGAATGCGTATGCGACCGACAGCAGAGCGATTAATATATTTTTGCCGGAAAGCGGGCATATTTTTGAGTGATTGAAGTAAAACGCACAAAACAGCGCGCACAGGTATAATTTGACTGCAAATATCAGCATAGCGGCATGAGCCATATTTTCAAATAAAAATACAAGAAGATTTACCGGAGAGCAAAGGTAATATGCAAAAAATGTTATTATATCCCCACCCATTCCAAGCTCAAATGAATAGGTTGCTGGAAGCGAATTTTTAAAAAATGAGAGAAAATCAACGTACTGGCTCCTCATATCCGAAGTCAGAAAGGATTTTTCACCGAAAGGAAAAAGGCCAAAGCTCAAAAACAATACGGAAATTATTACCGCAAAAAATATTGTCATATAAAAATAACTCTTACGCATTGGATTACACCCTCATTGTTTATTTTAAGCACAGAATTGATATGATAATATTTCTAATTTTGTATTTATTATGGCAATAAAATATATAGAAATTATAGCATACCTTATATTTATTGTCAATAACAAAGATATATAATATGTTTTCCTTGACAATTGACTTATATATGTGGTACAATTATTTTATCTAAAGTCAAATGAATTGGCAAAGGAGATGTGTTATATGGCTGAAAATAAGCTGCTGAAAATTATATTAGCTGTGGTGTTAATGTTATGTTTATGTATATTTTCGACCGGCTGTTCATTTATTTCATTTAGTGAAAAAGGCGATTCTGATACGCAGGAAACTCATTTTTACCGAGAAGGCTTTTATCTGAAAAGTGTGAGCGGCTCTGATATAATAATCATTGACGCAGAGGGAGAAAACGCGGCTTTTCCGTGCGTGATGACTGCCGCCTCTGACGAAGTGACTTTTGACGGACTTGATGACGGCGACCGAATTAAAATTGAAATATCACTGATTGCGGAAACTTATCCCGGACAGACAAATGTATATTCAATTGAAAAGTTATCCGACGGCGTGCTTGACGACATAGGCGAAGAAATCATTAAAATTCTTGTCGAATACGGATATTTAAGTGATGATACAGAGAGTGAAACGGGGCTTTTTATAACTGATATCGAGGACTGGGATAAAATCAGCGAATATGCCGCCCCTGCCTGCCGTGAATATATCTCCGATATGCTGAGCGGAAAAACTGCCGGCATTGAAAACGTTGTATTCGGCGATTATAAAATCAGTGTTGACAGTCAAAGATACGGTGTTACATTTGAAGTTTCTGTACTGGAAAGCGATGTTGATACATTGCCGATAGGAAAAAACTCATTTTATATAAGTGATCTTGACGGTATTATTCCAATAATCCAATACAACAACGAAATCCCCGCATTTAATCAGCTTAAAATGTACCTGTGCAATTCACCGACATACTCAATAAACGCAGGCGATGACGGGGTACAGCGCGCAATGACTGTATACATACTGGGGCTTAAACAGCAAAATTCCTCAGATGATGATAGTTATTGGTATGCAAAAGATGAAATTGCTTATTTTGCCGATGCTTGCTTTGGAATATCCGATTTCACACCAGAGGGCGCAGAGACAGGAGAAAAAGGTTATAAAAGAGAGACTGTCGGCGGATTTGGGTGGTCATATCGTATGATATCAAGTACGGAAGAAAACGGCCTGATAAAAATTCGGGTACGCTATTACGCGGATTTATCTCAGTTTCTTCCAAGCGACCTCGTTGAATACACATTTGACTCTGAAGTAAAAGACAGTGTTGCTGGTCATAGATTTATATCTTCTGAAGTTGTTGAAACGGGAAAATACCGTCCATATATAAGTGCGGTGTGATATAGCTTAAATATATAAAAATAAAACCGGATTTATTATATTTCCGGCTTTATTTATATTCATTCAATTTTTAAGTAAACGTTAATCTTTAAAATCGTTCATCAGCTTTTCAATATCGGCAAGCGCCGCTGATTCAACCGAGGCATAATCCGAAGCAAATGTATTTGATTTCTTCATTCCGATATTATAAATCATATTGCTTACCCCACTGATATTATATATAGTTGCAGGCTCATATATTATACCGTCAAAAGTCAAGTCAAGCATTTCCGCGCTTTCCTCATCATAAGTATACCTGTTTTTGCATGATATTTCATAATATGCTTTAAGTGTTGTATCAGTCGATTCATATGAAAGCGCTTCAAGCATAAATCCGGCAAAATCATTATCGGGACACGTAACAGGAACCGCAAACAGCATACAATACATATCCGCCATTGTATAATATTTTTCCTGTTTTTCGTCATACTTGGGAAAAGGAATAATGCCATACTCATCTTCACATTCAGTAGCGTAAGCCTTCAGCTCGTGCGGGAAAGTTGTTATAAACATCGCCCGTCCCTCATTGAAAGCTCTGTTATGAAAATACCAGCCATCATAATCTACTTTTCCAATCCATTCTTCACAAAATGAAGCTGCGCCCTTTTCCGATATCAAACTTATAATTTTATCAATTCCATTTACCGTATGTTCGCTGTTTAATACAAGCTTAGGAATATCATTTTCATCTTTTCCAATAACTCTTATTCCAAATCCAGACGTCAGTGCCTGCGTTGACTGATACGAATCCATTACAATCCCGAATGTATCACTATCATCAACAGTACCATTCCCGTTCAAATCCTGAGCGGCGATCCTCGCCCATTGTGACATAACGTCAAAAGTCCATGTTCCGTTATGTACATAATCCACCGGATTTCCTAAATCATAGTCATCAGCCAATGCCCTGTTATACAGCATTATATACGCTCTTGATTTATCCCGCAGTGAAAAATTGCTTGACGCAAAGTACTGCTTATTCATGATTGAGAGCGAATCATTTACTTCTTTATTCCACCAATCTTTTGAGAAATCAATATAATCAATCTCTTTAAGGTCTGCAAATAACCCTTCGCGCGCAAGAGCTCCGATACAATTGGCATTAGCAAAAACAAGGTCAAATTCATCTTCCTGTGCAAGGACAAACTGGCGTATGAACGGTGCTGTCGCATTTCCATATACAGGCTCTGTATCCTTATATTCCGTTATTTCTACATTGTATTTTTCCTCAATAGCTAAATTTCTTCTGTATACTGCGTCATTTACAACTTCTCCGGTTTCGCCGTCTGTATCTATTTCAAAAGTGCTGAACTGCGTATAGCTGTTTTCATATCCCAGCACCCTGAATTCGCGTCCGTCCCAGTTCTTTTCAGGAAGTTCTGATATTTTTGACATATCTGTGCTTTCAGAGGAAGCAGAATTGTCTGAAATTTGAACGGAATTATCATTATTTTCCGTATCCGCTTGATTTGTACACGCACAAAATTGAACCAATAACAATAATGTCAGCAATAACACTGTCGATTTCGCAAAAATTCTCATAATACGCACTTCCTTTCTAAGATTGAAGCTTTCGGATTATTATGCTGTAATCTCGATTGTATCAACCGCTATACAACCGGATTTCGGTCTGAGTACAACACAATGCCGTCCATTTTTCAAATCTCTTATCGAATATATAACATCTGAATTTCTACTTTCATCACTGTAAAGATTAATCGTAGAATAAAAGTATCCGTCAACCCAAATTTCAACCGCTCCGAATTTTTTCCCTTTCGGAGAATATATCTGAAATCCTTTGCCGATAAAATTCCACTTTGCAAACACATTTTTATCTGAAATATAAACATCTTCCGAAATACATTCAGAATCAGTGTATTTTTCCCAATCAGATAGAACTTGACCGCCACCCATAATCGCATCATAGCTGTTCAGTTTATATCTACATTCAAACATTTCTCCCGAAACTTTGAAGCTTGAACAGTTAAGTATTGAAAATTCATGAGCGATTATCGCTATCGGTCTGGCTGAGGAAATTTCAGTCTGCTGTTCAATCAGGCACTTTTTATTTATAAAAATTCGTATATTCCCTCTCACATTTTCTATTCTTATATTTTCAGCCGGACTTTCTGTTTTTGCACTCTCAATCACTGTTTCATTTCCTAATTTATCTTTTTTTATAAATTTACAGTTCCCGCTTTCATCTAACGTAACTGAATAATACGAAGTTAAAGTTTGCCTGTGTAAAGTTGCGTCTGAAGAATGTGTGTTCAATCCCAAAATACCGTCATAGTCAAATGCTATTTCCACAGTACCCGTGAATTTTATATCCGCGTCAAGTGAAAAATCTTTATATGAATTGAGCAGGATTGATATTGATTTGCCCGCGTGTCCGGAAAACGTGAATCCATCACTGAAAGGCTGTTCCCATTTTCTGCTTGCAACAGACAGCGTACCAAAGTTTCTCTCGTCCTTTGACGGATACATAACCGTAAAATCTCCGCTTTCTTCATCTACAAATCCATTTATTGTCTGTCCCCATATGCCGTATTTTTCATCGGAAATATCCCGGCTGTGCCAGAATCCCCCGTCAAATTCAAGTTTCCAAGCTTCGGGAAGATGAGCATTCTCTAAATCTGCGGAAAATACCGCCTGATAATTTCGGTTAAGTGACACACTTGTCGCAGGAGCATAAACTTTTCCTTTATACTCGAAAACCGGATGAAATTCTACCGGTGCGGGATAATATTCATTTCTATCCACCGATAAAAGAAGTTTTGGCTCCGACCACTTTCCAAAAGGAGTTTTTGCCGTCATGCAGGCAAGCCCCCATGAAAAATATGCGCCGCTGTCGCACAGTATGTACGCAATCCAGTCATTTTTACGTTTTATAAGGCTTGATGCGTACCCTCTTGAAAAACGTCCGAGTTTTCCGAACTGCTCATAATTACTGAAAAACGGAATCTTTAATCTTGTAAACGGACCTTCCGGTGATGATGAATAGGCAATTGCGGCGCCGGAATCACGTGTATACTGATTTTTTTTGTTATCGGGAACTTGAAGGCATATGTCATTTGCAATCCAGTCATACGTGAGCCAGTATAAATCGGTATCTTCATCGTAAATGACCACAACATCAGGAAATATATCAGAAGGTGCGGTATGACCTTCATATGAAAATCCTCTCTCAAAACCGTCTCCGAGACATTCCCATGAAGCGCCTTTGTCTTTTGATTTATATATAATAAATTTCGGCGGATTTTCAGTGCTGTACATATTATATCCGAATGGATATATTCCCGCGTAATAGTACCAGTATCCGGTTTTAGGGTCTTTGAATAAAGAACCGTTTACTCCCCATTCATAAGGCGGCTGAGATTTATGAACCGTTTCGCCCACCTTTTCAAAAGTATCAAAAGAAGGATCTCCGAGAGTGGGGTGTCTAAGCCATAAATTTCTGTTCTCCGCTTTTGCATAATCTAACATATCTCTTCCTCCATGTAAAATTTTATGATTTTTCAGCTCTCCTTGGCTTTTGCGGCAGTATCTCTGATAATAAGCTCACATTTTATAGATATATGCTGTATAATCCGGCGGTCAGGATTTTTAATCTGTTCAAGCAGAAGTTTTGTGCCTCTGGTTATTATTTCTTCGCCATGTGTACGTATAGTTGTCAATTTAATGTTTGATAACAATGAATCCGAGTTGTCATTTATCCCAATAACCGATATATCTGAGGGTATATTAAATCCATTATTAGTAAAAGTACGTATTGCTCCCAATGCGATTTCATCATATGCCGCGATAAGCGCAGTCGGAAGCTCAGGCAATTTCATATAATATTCAGCAGCCTCGCAGCCGATTTCAGCAAATCTCTTGCGGCTTATATATATGAAATCGTCCGATATTTTTATTCCAAGCTGTGAAGACGCATTTTTAAATACATTTAGTTTGGCATCAGTATTTTTTTCACTGATAAACCCTATTTTTCTGTGACCGAGCGAACAAAGATATTCAAGCGCATTAAAAATTCCTGTTTGTATATCCAAACCCACAGAATTAAAATGCGGATATAATGAAGATATAATAAAACCTACAATCGGCACGGAAGTTGAATGAAAGTAATCATTTTCTGAAAGTGAAATAATTCCATCTGCTGACTGCTCTTCGCATATTGTGTCAATTATATTGCAGAATCTCTCCCCGTTAAATCCACAGATATAAATAAACGGTTCTATATTATATCGTCGGAGCTCATTGATAATCTCCGTTCCAAGCTGCGAATAATACATGCTGACTATTTCCGGAATCAATATCGCCACACGAGGATTTGAGCGGTTTCTATGATATTTTGGACGCTGAACATTATTCTCCTCAGCTATCCGGCGTATTCTCTCAGCAGTTTCGAGACTTATTTCGGAACTTCCAGAGAGTGCTTTCGAAACTGTTGATAGAGAAACTCCCGCAAGCTGTGCAATTTTTCGATAAGTCATCAAATCAATCTCTGCTTTTATTTATGTATTTTTTACTATATTTATATAGTTTTAATTAATAATAAATCAAAAAAATATAAAAGTCAATTAATTTTTATCGAAACATTTTCGTAACATAAACAACTCTAATAAAAAATTAATCTTTAATTTACTTATAATAACAACAAAAAAATTCATAAAACTTAGTGATAAATGAACCTTTGAGTATAAAAAAACGTCCTTATTTGTGAAATCGATTTCAACAACTAATAAGGAACGCGGGTGAACAAATGGATAAAGATACCGAGTGCTTTGAAGAATTGCTGACTAGCTGCAAATCTTCCGTGGAAAGATTCGTATACTACCGTATGCCTTCTAAAACCGATGGTGACGATGTTTTACAGGAAATATACCTGAGCGCATTTCAGAAATTCGGCACTCTCAAAGATAAAAATGCGTTCAAAATGTGGCTAATACGTATAGCAAAAAATAAATGCGCTGATTTTTTCCGCGCACAAAAAAATCAAGTTCAGCTTCCATTTGATGAAATTACCGAAAATATGCTTACAAAATCTGAGCTTGAAACGCCTGCGATATACAGCGTGAGAGATACTCTTGAAAAATTATCCGATAAAGACAGACAAATTTTATACCTGTATTTTTTCGCTGAAAATCCGCAGTCTGAAATTGCGAAGGCTCTGAACATTCCACTCGGTACAGTCAAAAGCCGCCTTTATACCGCAAAGCAAAATTTTAAGAAAAATTACCTTTGTCGGTATTCGCCGATACAAGAATTATCATATCAAACAGCGAAAGGGGAAATTTATCGTATGAAAAAACTGCCTGAGTATATGCCAGAATATAAAATCACACAATCTGACGAAACTCCATTTCCCGTAAAATGGGAAGAAGTAATGGGGTGGTTCATTGTCCCTAAACTCGGAGAAAAACTCTCTTGGGCGATGTATGATTTTCCGGAACGTAAACGCACTGAATTATGTGAAATGGAGGTAACAGGCAAAGCTGAGGTTCACGGAATTGAAGGAGTCGAAATTGTTTCAGTTGAATATGACCCAATGGAATGTAACAGTGCCGGAGGTCAGAATAAAGTTGAACGTCATTTTGTGGCTCAGCTTACCGATACTCACTGCCGGCTGCTTGCGGAAAGCCACACCGAAAATGGCATAAAGAAATATTATACATTCCTAGACGGAGATGAATTTTTAAATAACTGGGGTTTTGGGGAAGATAACTGCGGCAATGAAATAAATATCTTTCCTAAAGGCGAAATTATTAAAAATGGGAATATTGTTTCAACCGAAAAAAAGCCCTACATTCTCGATGTCACCGGAAGATATACGGTGGAAATCAATGAAAAGAAATTCGATACTGTATGTGTAGTAGATTTTTATGCGTATGTCGATGGTGTTGTGTCTGAACAGTACCTTGATAAAAACGGAAAGACGATTCTATGGCGGCGCTTTAACCGCGATGATTTCGCATTTTCACGATACGGACAAAAATGGAGCGAAATTCTTCCCAATAATGAACGGCTTTATGTAAACGGTGAAACATACGTACATTGGTATGATTGCATAACAGATTATATTCTTTAATCTATATTGATAAAATTTAAAATTGAATACTATTCAGATTAAAATGTAAAAAACGAAAAGCAGAAGAATGATTTTTATTAGTCTCATTCTTCTGCTCAATTTTTATTAATGGATATTATTCTTCTTCAGTTATATCTTCAATGAATTTTTCCATTGTCTTTGTAACTTTCTTTTCAATTTTAGCATATTCAGAAGAAAGATTTGTATTCTTTGCAGCCATCATATTATTTGCGAGATTGCCTATATCGCCGAAATTTCCAAAGAATGCTATATCATAAACCATATTATCGAAAATAAGGTCAAGCATTTCTGCGGACTGCTCGTCACGTGAAGATTTACTCTTTAAGGTAATATCATAGAATGCGACTTTAACGAGGTCACGTCCCTTATGTGCAAGCGCCTCAACAATGTTTCCGGCACGTTCAGGATCCTGACTTGTTACTGGAATCATAATGAATGGGCAGGCGGTGTTGTTTACGCAGTGATAATATGTTTCCTGAGCCTCATCATATTTCGGCAGCGGAACTATACCAAAATCCGAGAACATATTTCTAAGATTAGGAACTGCATGAATTCCATTATAGTTAAAGAGGGCGCGGTTTTCCTGGAATATTACAAGACCTACATTGGTATTCGGGTCGGGGTCAAGGTGATAGTAATTAGCCCAGTCAAAGCAAAGCTTATCATCTATCATAAAGGTTATATAATCCTCTACAACTTCAGCGGTTTTTTCGCTGTAAAATGAGAGTACAGGCATATCGTTTTCATCTTTTGTATTATAATGAATGCCCGAAGCAAAAATACCGCTTGTAACAACATTGGTATATGTAATCATACCGTATTTGTCATTTTCATCGTACTTTCCGTTTCCGTCGAGGTCCTGTGAAACGCCCTGGCTCATTTCAAGCACCTTATCAAATGTCCATTTTCCGTCGCGGACGAGCTGATATGGGTCTTCAAGATTATACTCATTGAGCATAGCCTTATTGAAAAGCATAGCCTCGGTTGCTCGGTAGCGGTCGTATGAGATTTCACCGGTGGTGTAGTAAAGCTTGTTTGCGATGGAGAGCCCTTCATTAGCCGCCTGATCCCACCACGGCATATCGAGCTGAAGTGAATTTACTGTATTCAAGTCAAGCACGAGCTTGTTGAGTGAAAGCGCAGACGCATCACCGGGAGTACCTAAAATCATATCGTAAGCATCTTCGCCAGCCTGAATTACCTTTGTTGCTTCCTCATTAACAGAAACAGTTGGTTTAATTTGCTGGATATCTACGTTGTACATATCTTCGATGTCAATAATTCTCTGGTAAACTGCGTCATTGAGCGCTTCACCGTTTGATTCTTCGGCATACATTTCATTTGATTCCCAGAAACCGTATGTCTGGCCGCGGACAAGCATTCTGAAAGTGTATCCGCCGTAGTCAACTACATTATAGGGATATTCTTCTTCAGTTTCTGATGCGCTATCTGATACTTCGCCTGACGCCGTTGTTGAAGTATCTGCATTTTGAGAATTGTTTCCACCGTCTGAATTCTTATCTGAACAAGATGCAAACGCTGGAGCGAGCATAAGTAAGGTAAGCAGAATTGCAGTTATTTTCTTTGCTTTCATGATTTTTAACATTACCCCTCTATAAAATATTACTTAAATTTATATGTTAATATTATAATATTATTTTTCGATAAAAAAATATAAAATAATATTATAATATTTAATGATTCTGTATTTACACAAATTTAAAATCAGTGTACAAAAGTTAAATATAAAAAATATATAAAACAATTTAAAAATTAAAATTATTATGTTTTTTAATATCTTTAAAAAATATGAATTTATTAATTGTTTAATTAAATAAACCTTACTCACTCATTAAAATTTAAGTAAAACAATATTAAATTAAAAAACATCTGTACTTAAAATTTACTTACTCATAAGGTTAACCAAATATAGAAGCTCGGTTTTATATTCATCTTCCGTAACTTGCGGTAATTTTGATAAATCATCAGCGATATTTGCATATGATATCCCGTTTATATACTTACTGTCACGCAAAAGCATTCCAAATTCTGCAACACAGGCGGCAAATTTCATATCATCACTCATATCATCAGAATAAGATTCCGCCAAAACCGGATATTCAAGCAGTTTGCTTGTATCTGAATCCGGTTCTTTATATCTAAGGCTCAAAGTAAGCAGTTCGTCACTTCCGGTCGTAGTTTTATCCGACTGATATTTCAAATCCGTTTCGGGAATTTCCATATCGCTTCCGGTTTCCACAATTTCATAAAGTGCGGTGACTCTATGCCCCGCTCCGATATCTCCCGCGTCTTTGGTATCATCATCGAAATCCTCAGTATTAAGCAACCGATTTTCATATCCGATTAACCGATATCCCTTTACAAATTCGGGATTGAATTCGATTTGCAGCTTTACATCTTTGGCAACCGTAAATAATGTCCCGCCCATCTCCTCAATAAGCACCTTTTTAGCTTCGATTATACTATCTATATAATAGTAATTACCGTTGCCGTTATCCGCAAGTGTTTCCATTTTATTGTCTTTAATATTTCCCGTACCGAATCCCAGTACAGATAAACATACGCCGTTTTCGCGCTTCTGTTCGATTAATTTTTTAAGTTCCGCCTCGCTTGTAGTGCCGACATTGAAATCTCCGTCAGTCGCTAAAATAACTCGGTTGTTACCTCCTTCGATAAAATAACGCTCAGCGATTTCATAAGCCGTAATTATTCCGGCTGAACCCTGCGTTGAACCGAATGCCTCAAGGGAATTAACTGCGTCGCTTATTTTGACTTTTTCGCTTCCGTCCGCGCCTTCAAGCACTACCGAATCACTTCCCGCATATGTAACAATTGAAATACGGTCATTTTCATCAAGATTTTCGGTAAGCAACCCAAACGCACTCTGAACTAAAGGTAACTTGTCTGGGCTGTTCATCGAACCGGATACATCTATAAGAAAAACCAAATTCGATGGCGGCAATTGGGAAGAATCAAGTTTTTCCGCCTGAAGTCCTATTTTAAGCAGCCGCACATCTTCATTCCACGGGCAGTATGAATACTCTGTTGTCACTGAAAACGGAACATCTCCCTCTGGTTCCGGGTAATCATATGAAAAATAATTGAGCATTTCCTCAATACGCACCGCCCCGATATCAAAATCTCGGCTTCCGTCAAGAATCATGCGGCGCAAATTTGAATAAGAGGCAGTATCAACATCAGCCGAAAATGTTGACACAGGATAATCCACAACGGATTTATATCCGTTCTCCTCAATTTCGGAATATTCCTCGGTATTGAATTCAAAGTTCTCCATTTCAGCCATGTCCAAAGCCATCTTCTCAATATTACCGTACGCCATTGTGTCATATAAAGCTGACGAGGCATTGTCCACATTTTTCGCACTGCATGAAGCTAAAAATATCAGTGAAAACAAAAGCAGAAATGATATTCCCGCACGCTTAACTGATTTTTTCATAAGTAAGTCCTCCTGTTTCATTATATGTATTCTATATGACGAAACAAATTATTAACAAGTTCCACACAAATGTAAAATAAATCAGCAAAAAAAATGAGCGGCTATTTAAAACCGCTCAATATATAATATGTTTAAATCAATTTAACTCAGCTGAACATTATGTTGTTGATTATGGATTCGATTAATTCCTGTCTGCCGCTCTTTACATCGATTTTTTCAAGAGACATAGCGTAATCAGCAAGTTCATCAAGAGAAGTTTCGCCTGCGATGATTTTTGCGCCGATACCGGACTTGTAGCTTTCATAACGCTCTGAAACCATAGCGTCAAGTCTGCCGTCTTCGATAATCTTAGCCGCCATCTTGAGACCGAGCGCGTATGTATCCATACCGTTGATATAACCGTAAGCGATATCTTCAGGAGTATATGAACCGCGGCGAACCTTTGCATCGAAGTTAAGACCGCCGTTTGTGAAGCCGCCGGCTTTGATAACCTGAATCATGCACTTTGTAGCGTCATAAACGTTTGAGGGGAATTCGTCAGTATCCCAGCCAAGGAGGTAGTCGCCCTGGTTTGCGTCGATTGAGCCGAACGCATCGTTTATTCTTGCAACTGTGAGTTCATGTTCAAATGTGTGGCCTGCGAGAGTAGCATGGTTAGCTTCGATATTGAGTTTGAAATCCTTTTCAAGACCATATTTGCGGAGGAATCCGAGGACAGTTGCCGCATCAAAGTCATACTGGTGCTTTGTGGGTTCCTTCGGCTTGGGTTCGATATAGAAATCGCCGTCAAAGCCGTGGCTGCGGCCGTATTCAACCGCCATCTTCATAAGGCGTGCCATGTTGTCGAGTTCAAGACCCATATCGGTATTGAGAAGAGTTTCGTAACCTTCTCTACCACCCCAGAATACGTAACCTTTACCGCCGAGCTTGATTGTAGCGTCAAGACCGTTGCGAATCTGGAAAGCTGCACATGCAAATGCGTCAGCAAACGGAGAAGTACCTGCGCCGTGCATATATCTCGGATTTGAGAAGTTGTTTGCGGTACCCCAGAGCAGTTTTATTCCGGTTTTATCCATAAGACCTTTGATGTAATCGGTCATTTCTTCGATATTTGCCTTGAATTCAGCGAGATTTTCGCTTTCGGGATCGATATCTACATCATGGAAGCAGAAATATTCGATACCGAGCTTTGTCATGAAATCGAAAGCTGCGTCAGCTTTAGCCTTAGCCATTTCAAGCGGAGAAGCACATTTGCAAGTATAGTTGCGGTCGATTGTAGCGGAACCGAACATATCAACACCGCCGGCGCAGAGAGTGTGCCAGTAGCTCATCGCGAATTTAAGGTGTTCAGACATTTTTTTGCCTAAAACAACCTCGTCTTTGTTATAATGCTTGAACGCCATAGGGTTCTTGCTGTCTTTACCCTCATATTTTATCTGAGGTACATTTTCAAAAAAAGTTTTCATAATTAAAATCCCTCTTTAAAAATAATATTTTCACTATACATTTGGATTATATCAATAATCGCACGATAATACAAGCCATAAATCAACAATGACTCGCCAAATATTGCGCAATTGCGGGCGCACAATTAAAATTTTGAAATCGGTTTATACGAGATTCGTTTGAATATGTTTGAAAACTGTTGTGATAAATCCGCTATTCAATGGAGGTAGTTATCGAAGTTTCATACCCTAATCACGAGAATTGTATGCAGCATAGATGTACCTCGTTTATTTTGCTCAATCACCCTCAGCATTCTCATGCGGTTTGTCTCTGTAAAACTGCGCCTGCTTGTCGAACATTTCCGCATATATTCCGCCTTTTGCATACAATTCGGAGTGCGTGCCGTATTCAGCTATTCTTCCGCTGTCAAAAACCGCCACTATATCGGCAAGTTTGACAGCTGCTAACCGGTGAGTGATGAGTATCGCAGTTTTACCTTCAATTATCTCACTGAATTTTTCGTATATCTCATATTCCTGTATAGGGTCAAGAGCCGCGGTCGGTTCATCAAGAAGATACATCTCTCCTCCATGATATAATGCCCGTGCGATTGCGATACGCTGTGCTTCGCCGCCGGAAGGTTCAAAACCCTCAGGGTCAACATATTTTGAGAGTTCCGTATCGTATCCGTGCGGCAGCTTATCAACGAGCTTATTTAGCCCCACTTTGGCTGTAACGGTATCGAGAAGAGAAAAATCTGCGTCCTCATTCAGACAAATGTTGTCTTTTAAAGAGAAATAATACTGAACAAAATCCTGAAATACCGGTGCAAATAATTTCATATACGCATTATACTCATATTCATTAATGTTCACTCCGTTAAGCAATATCTCTCCTTCGGTCGGGAAATAAAGCCGTGTAAGAAGTTTTATAAAAGTCGATTTTCCCGCGCCGTTTTCACCAACAATACAGAGTTTTTCGCCTGATTTTATCTTTATGTTTACGTTACGCAATGCGTATGCTTCACTTCCGGGATATTTGAATGAAACATTTTTAAACTCAATATAAGAATTGTCATCATATACAGGTATCTTCTTTCCTGAGTTAAGGTTACGCATCGGACGCTCAAAAAATGTCCTCATCTCCTGTAATTTCAAGCTGTCCTCGTACAGGTCAATATATGAATCAAGAAACGCTCTGACCTTTCCGGAAAATTGGCCCGCAGCCGATAAACCTATTGAAAGGGAACCGATATCAAGACCTTTTTTCAGAATTCTGAATATTAATATCATATAAATTATAAGCTGCTGGACGTAATTTGTAATAGAGGCAATATTGCTCGCTGTATTATCTTTGAGATAATGTTCGGCAGACAATTTATTAAATTCGCTTTGGGCATTTTTGTATTTATTAACAAGGTATTTTCCTATACCGAATAATCTTATTTCCTTACCGAATTCATATCGCTCAAAGCAGTAACCTGCCGCCCAGCATTTATTCATGTAATAGTCATATTCTTCTCTTTCTTCAAAAATTTTCTGACGCACATTTTTCTTTACAAGAAAGTTTATTATAATTGAGATGAGAATAGCTCCTATTATTAACGGGTCGTAATGTATTATAAGTCCGGAATATATAATAACATTTATAGCGGAAATGGCGAATTGTATAATCTTATCGACACTTCCGTTAAGCTCCAGATATGTGGCGTTTGCGCGTTCTGCCTCAAGCCGTATATCCGGATTTTCGAGAATTTCATAATCAACCTCGGTCATATGCAGATAAGAGTCGGCATTGAGCGCGAGATTCAAATTATCCTTAATCTTATACACAAAACTATATGAATTATTTTTTATAATATCGACAGTCAGCGGGATAATTGTTAAAAGCAGAATATACAGAGCAATTACTGATATTCTCTTTTGAAGCAAAAGTTCATTTATAATAAGACCGGGAAATATCGTGAAAATCAAGGCGGGCAATTCGCCTAACAGAGTTAGCATAAACCTTGAAATAGCATATATTCTTC
>CALWTV010000150.1 GCA_944384555.1 uncultured Clostridia bacterium
CTCTTCCGATCTATATCAATTTTTCGATTGACTCCTCGCCGAACATGGATTTTGAAAAGCGCATATTCAACGCAATTCCGCCAATAAAAGGCGAATGTTCCCATTTAGTTGAGGATAAAATCGCGCAAGTAGGACCTGTTTTATCTCTTCCTTGCGCAGGACCGGAACCGTCTCCGAATGGGAATCCCGCAAGTCTGCCGTCCGGAGTAGCCATTGTGCCGTGTCCGAAGCTCTCGTGCATTATCCAACAGAATAGACTTGGTATAAAGCGGTCGCCTTTGGGATTTTTATATTTCGCGACTTCCTCAAGTATGTAGCTGTTTATCAGTGGCACGATTGAATCAACTTCATCGCTATCATTGCCGTACTTTTCAAAGTTGCGCTCAATTTTGGCTCTGAGCTCCTCATATCCGACAAAATCGCTCTTTAATATATCGTAATATTGGCTGAGTGTAAGCTCTTTATTTTCATAAACAAGTTTTTTTATAGCGAAAAGCGAATCCGTCAGATTTGCAATTCCTACAAATGACGGCATTATCCAATTGTAGAGCGCGCCGCCCTGTTCGATATCGCAGCCGCGTTCAAGGCAATCGTAAACAAAGCATGATACAAGCGGATTTGAGTATACCGCCATTCGCTGAATCATTTCTGTGTTCTGAGCGATAACCTCACGGCGGATATGTTCCGCAAGTATTATGCGGTATCCGGCAAGCAATGAATCAAAATCGGGATAGCGTGTATCTGCGTCCGGCTGAGCCATTTCCTCAAGCAAATATCCGGTCAGATTGTGGTAGGGGCTTGCAACCCATACCGCGGAACGTTTGACGGGGGTTATTTCAACACAGGTACTGTGGATATATTCGCAAGCGTGCTCAAACGGCAGACCATAGCCCATAAGCCCTTTTGTTATAACTTCATCATTGAAAATTGCGGGGTGGGAATATCCCTTACCGAGCATTTGGCAGGAAAGACGCAGAATATCACGCGGCGTATCGCTGTCAATACATACTCCCACTCCGGGATATGCAAGCCTTGTAAGTGCGATTGATTCTATGAATAGATATGAGAGTTCGTTTGTGACATCTTTTCCGTTTGCGTCACGTCCGCAGATCATAAATCCAACCGCAAGTCCTTTGGGCATATATTCATTCATCATGATTGAGAGGCAGGCGCAGAGTTCAAGCGCCTCATCTCTTGTAATTCTTCCGGCTTCAATATCGGCGCGGTAATATTTTATTAAATAACGGTCGGGTCTGCCGAGCTGATAAAGTCCCTCAAGCTGTGAGGTTACAAAGCTAACCGATTGAACCGCCTCACGGAAAGTACGTGGCGGATTTTTTGGAACATATGCGGTAATTTCAGAGATTTCAAGCAGTTCCGAGCGGCGTTTTTCATCGGTTTCCCTCTCGGCAAGCTCCGCGGCGTATTTGCTGTATTTTTCGGATAATTCCGCAAGTCCGTTTAAAGATTCAATACACGCACGGTAGAAAAATTCACGTTTGAGCTGTTCCGGCTCTGATATATCGAGTGCGGCACGGTAATTTTCAATCTGAGCGATTATTCCGTTTATTCCGAGTGTGAGCAGTTTTTCGTAATCAATAGCCATATGGCTTTCCTGACCGCCATACAGACATCTTGCCGCTCCGAAATCCGCACGCAGTCTGTTAAAATCGGCTATTTCATCTTCACTTAAAGCGCGTGGATTCGGTTTACCTACGATAAGCTCATTTTCATCTATTATTGGTGTACAGTGACTTAATTCATACCGCTTGGCTAAACCCTGACGCAGTACCTCGTTTCCAACCCGATTTTCTGAATATCCTTTCATATAAAAATATTCGCTTTCAGCGGAACGGAACGGGTAATTTCCATTTTGAGCGTGAAGACGCAGTTTTTCTGTTCTCTCCGACATCATTTTCACCCCATTTCTATATATTCTTCAAATTATGCATTATGAATTATGAATTATGCATTATGCATTATGCATTAACCGCAGTAATCGTTTAAGCGCTCTCTGAAATAAATGTAGTTTTCAAAGCTGACTTCTTCCGGCACACCGTGGTCACAGGTCGGAATATAGCCGCCGCGCTTTCTCATAACGGGCATAATACGGTCAAGCATTCTGTCAATATCGGATTTTTCCATTGCGAGAACACGCTTATCTATACCACCGGATATTATCATATCTGGGTATTGTTGTCCAACTCTTACCACATCACAGTCTGACGCCACTTCAAACGGGCTCATCGAGTCCATGCCCAATTCACGGTAAAGCGGAATTACTCCCTCTGAATATCCGTCTGTATCTACTTGGAAATGAAGTTTACGGTTATCAAGCTGACGCTTTTTCACATTATCAAGCAGCTGCTGATAATACGGGAACAAGAATTCACGCATCATATCCGGCGAAATAAGACAGCCCGATTTATAGCAGATGTCCTCAGCGATGAACACTTCGTCAAGTGCGACGTATTTTTGATGAGCCGCGATTACCGCGTCGCTTACCTCAAACCAAGTTTTCATGCAATCATGAACTACTTCCGGCTGGTCATAGAACATATATAAAACTCCCTCTGGACCGATAAGGCTGCGTAAATACATATATCCGCCGATAAGTCCTTGAGAAACAAGCTGTCCTGACTTTGCAACATATTCAGCGCAGTTTTTACCGTTCTGCTCGGCATTTTTTATTCTTTCTGGAGTTACCGCAAGACGCCATTTACAGTTTTCCTCCCATGTTTTCATATCTGTAACCGGATGAGTGACATATTCCGGCATAAAACCGTTTCTGCGCCCCTTGAAATACAATACGCCTCTGCCTGCGTAATCCTGTACCAATTCATAATCGCCGCGATCCTCAAGAATTTTCGTTTCAAACGCTGGCATAAACGGAGCTTCACACCAACCGAGTTCACCTAAACCGTATATTCCACCGTCATCATACTTGCAGATTTTCGCAAGCTCACCGTAATCTTTTACATATCCCTGTTCTATCCATTTATCAAGTACATAAAATCCGAACTCCTTACGGTAAATGGGGGCATCTGGCTTAATTTGATATGTATCGCGCATACGGCGAACGCCTTCCGAATATTCCATAATCATCAGTTCTCCTTATTTTAATAAATTTATTTTGTACAAATATCACTATGCTGATTATATCAAGGTTTATATAATGTGTCAATGCTTTAATGTAAGATAAAGTTGGACATTTTTAATATCAATATTTAAAATTGATTTTGACTATTTTTGATTAATGATGTATAATACATATTGAGCTAATAGCAACCAAAATTAAAAAGAAAAATTTTCAGGCGCATCAATAAATTTATGTTAATCTAAATCATAAAGCGTTGAGGAGATATTAAAATGAAACAAACAGCAATTGTAACCGGCGGAACACGCGGTATCGGACGTGGCGTTTCACTGCGCCTTGCTGAAAGCGGTTTTAATGTATTAAGCGTCGGTACTCGCCCCGCAGATGATGAAAATGTCGCACAATACTTAACCGAGCTTAAAAAACTCTGTCCCTGTGCGGAATATGTACAAGGCGACATTTCAAATGAAACCGACCGTATAAATATAATTGATACCGCTTATGAAAAATTCGGGCATTTAGATATACTTGTAAATAATGCCGGAGTCGCGCCAAAAGTCAGAGCGGACCTGCTTGAAATGACCGAGGAAAGCTATGACTATGTTATGAATATAAATCTCAAAGGCGCATTTTTCCTAACTCAGTATGCGGCAAAACGAATGATTTGTGACAAAACAGACGCTTTCCGCGCAATTATCTTTATAACCTCAATTTCAGCGGATACCTCAAGTATAAACCGAGGGGAATATTGTATATCAAAAGCAGGACTTTCAATGGCGGTAAAGCTTTTTGCGCACAGACTGGCGGACGATAATATAAACGTATATGAAGTACGTCCGGGAATAATAGAAACTGACATGACCTCAGGGGTTCATCAAAAATATGTCGATTTAATCGAGGGTGGGCTTCTGCCGATTAAGCGAATGGGCAAACCCTCTGATGTTGCGGAAACCGTAAACGCACTTGTCTCGGGAGCTATGGCTTATTCGACAGGTGACGTATATAATGTGGACGGCGGTTTCTATCTGCGCAGATTATAATAATTAAGTAGTATTTCGCCATATGTGGGGGAATACAATCCTTTTAAAAGGTTTGTCCGAAACTTTTCTGTGAGCTTCGCCGTAAATTTTTACTATTTATAAAAATATATACTTTCTTGCAATGAGTTTGATTGTACTTTTTCTCTCTTACTTGAGAGAGAAAAAGTACCAAAAAGAGAGAACGCTTTTCAAACGCAAGGGGAATTTCGCACTCTGCGGAGTGCGACCAAAGACTTTGTCTCTGGACTCTACAAGCCTTTGAAAAGGCTTGACCGAAACTTTTCTGTGGGCTTCGCCGTAAAATTTTATTATTTATAAAAATATATATTTTTGGAGATTGACTATGAAAGGCAGTATAAATTTTGAATGTTCCGACAATGTATTAAATGAAGGTTTTATTTGGGCTTAAAATCAGGCTCTGCAATACTCACATGAAAATGACCATGTAGGCGACTGGTACGAGGCAGCTTTACCGGGGCGCGAGGCATTTTGTATAAGAGATGTTTCGCATCAGGCGAGAGGTGCGCATATACTCGGACTGAGTGGTCACACAAAAAATATGCTTCTGCGATTCGTTCAGTCAATTGCGGAAAGCCGTGATTTCTGCTGTTTTTGGGAAATAGACCGTCATTACAGACCAGCTCCCGTTGATTATACTTCTGATTCTGATTTTTGGTATACACTCCCCGCTAATTTCGATTTACTTGACGCGTGCTACCGGATGTATTTGCTAACCGGTGACAGCGACTATATACAAAGCGATGATTTTACACATTTCTATGACTTAAGCATGACTAAATACATACAGAGATGGGACAGCAACGGTGACGGTATTCCCGAGGCTATGCCGGACGGTGGGCGCAGAGGAATTCCATCATATGAGGAATCAGAGGGCGCAGACGCGGTTCAAATGCTAGATTTGCTTTCCGCACAGCAGAGAGCGTTCCGCTCATATGCCGAAATGAAAAAGCTCGCAGGCGATATCGAAACTGCCTCAAAATATCTTGCTTATGCCGATGCCATTACCGCTGAAATTGACCGTGAATGGTGGGACGCAAGCAAAAATGATTTCTTTTTTGTGAAATGTGCGGACGGTTCTCGCACTCATATTACAAAGCGTCCGTCTGAATATGTGCTTTATTTCGGTGCGGTATCTGATAAAAATAAACGTGCGGTTTTACTTGACGCTCTCGATAAACGTGGACGTGACGGAATGTATGTAGAAGTTTTATCTCATATGTCAGAAATTTTTTACAATTACGGTGATAATGAGCGCGGTTTATACTGGCTCAAACAAATTATCAATCCTTCTCTTTATCGCCGTGAATATCCCGAAGTTTCGTTTGCCGCCGCAGGTGATTATATATTCGGACTTATGGGCGTTTCTTATGACCTCGGCTCAAAATCAATTTCAGCAAATCCCCACCTTCCCGAATCGATTGAATATGCGGCAGTGCGTAATCTTCCCGTATACGGCAGCGAGGCAGATATAATTTTTGAAAAAGGCAAAACTGAAATAATTATTCATTAAAATAATAAAAACAGCACCCCGATAATATCAGAAATCAGGGTGCCATTTTGCTGTAATACGATAATATTTTATTTTATACAGAACCGTATACAATTTTAATATAACGGTGAAAAAATCTTTTCGTATTCAGCTAATATCAGAGATTTATTTTGAAGATTTAATATCGTTTTCGTACTTTTCAATCATCTTCTTAACCATCTGACCGCCGATAGAACCAGCCTGCTTAGCGGTAAGATCGCCGTTGTATCCGCTCTTGAGGGATACGCCTACTTCAGATGCTGCTTCCATCTTAAACTGTTCAAGTGCTGCCTTTGCTTCAGGTACAAGAGTTTTGTTGCTTGCCATAATATTTTTACTCCTTAATAATAATTGTTTTTATATAAGCTTGTCTGTTTTGCTCATATATTTTAAAATTTAATCTATATTAATCGAGTACGCTTTCCCGCGTGCTCTGATATTATTATTATCACGGATTCAAATATTATGAATGGAAATTTTTATTTTTTTCACAGTAATTCTTATCTTTATTTTTAATTAATGTATAAATATCTGCTTGCATAATAAAATATCAAACTAAATTAAATTTCTACCTTATATTATATTCTATATATAACATCTTTATTTTCATTCTAAATATTATGAAATTTATTAAACGAAACGTTTCGTTTTTATGATTAAACAATTTTATGCTGAAATCAAAATAAATCTTACTTTTTTCAGAGTGTAAAATCATTTTCAATCTTAATACGAAACGTTTCGTTTTCATATTTATTATACTTAAAATAGAATTTTTTCTATAATTAGGATTGAAATTAGTAATTATTTCTCCTTTATTCGCCTATATAAGTAAAAAATATGTATTTATCATGTAAAAAACTAATATATCATTTAGAAATCATTCGGCAATTAAAAATGATGTACAAGAGATTAAAAATGTCAAAAAAAGTATATTTTTATTTAGTCGAAACGTTTCGTGTTATTTTTTCAAAAAAATTGATTAAAATAGTATTTAAATCTCCGATAAAGGCAGGTAAAACACCTAAATGAAGCGTAAAAATCGGTATCAGCAAGCAAAAATAAGCTAAAAATCACTCCAAAGAATAATCATATGCAAGAATTATTTTTGAAGGCATATAATAATGAATATTCACGCATAATTATACAATGTTATATTTGAATAATTATACGCTAAAATGCATATTATTCAAATTGGTTTCATTCAACCGAACTCATTTATTTTATTGAACTGAAAAATTAGCAAGTGCAAAATCGAAAAAAGTCAAAAAAATAAAAGCACGTATGTTACTATTTTGCACAATAGCAACCAGCGTACTTTTAATCATTTTTCTCAAAAATTTCATATGCGAATAACCGAATCGGTTAAAATAATCTTTGTTTTCATACGAATGGAAAGTGGAAAGTCCGAATTATCGCCGTTTATTCTTCGCATTAAAAGCTCAACAGCTCTTCGTCCCGTTTCCTCTATCGGCTGAACAGATTCAGATATTTCAATATCCGAAAGTCCCGACATCTCCGAAATATCAAATCCTATGACGCTTACGTCTTCTCCTATTTTTTTGTTACGTTGATACATTGCAAATATTGCGCCTGTCATTGTGCGTTCGCCACATATCATTATTGCGCTCATATGTTCTGTACCTTCGTGTATGCGAACATATGCTTTTTTTGCTCCTTCAACAGTCCCGCCTGAATACTCAATAAATTCCGGTCTTACTTTTATATCGTAATCTTCAAGCGCGCGCCGATACCCTTTTAACCGCTCCGATGTTGAAAAATCATTTTCACTTTCTCCGATAATCGCGATATTGCGATGACCATATTCAATCAGTCGTTCAGTCGCTGAATATGACGCATTAATATTATCAATAATTACTGTATCGCTTATAAAATCCTCGCACTTACGATTGATAAGCACGCAGGGAATTTTATACTGCCTGATTTTTTTTAAATGTGAACTTTCTGCTCCCAGAGGTATAGTTAAAATTCCGTCCACTTTCCGCTCAATCAAAAACTCCGCGCACATATCCTCTGTACGATTATTATTTTGAGAAATTTTTTCGTCAGCGTTTATCTCGCCGGATATTTTTTCAAATGCACAGAGAGAATCGCAAAAAATCACGCCGTAGCCAATGCCGGCAAGCTCCGCGGATATTACGGAAAGCAATTTCGCATATACGGAATTTGCAATTCCCGGAAGAATCACCCCGATTAACTTAGTGCGGCAGCTTTTCAGGGCGCTTGCTATCACATTCGGCTTAAATCCCAGCCTATCTATCGCTTCTTTAATAATAACGCGGTTTTTTTCACGCACCGGCAATCCGTTTATATATTTTGACACGGTCGAAAGCGATAACCCTGTTTCACGCGCCACATCTTTTATAGTTGCCATTAAATTCCTCCATACCTTTTACGTCTATTTTCTTCATAAAGTATTATATAGCATTTTGATTTGATTATCAATATAGCAGCCGCTAATAATTAAATCAAACTTTACAACTGATTATTACGATTTATTTTATGGTGTCATTTACTTAAATAAACACCAAACTTACATTAATATAAAATTGGCATAAAGGATTTTTTTCAATAATGGTAGAAAATAATCATAACATATGCTATAATACATTCTCATAACAAGTTACTTTGATAATATAATAAGGAGGAAATAATTTTGAAAATACTCATAATGTCAATAACAGCAGGAGAAGGGCACAACTCCACCGCTAAGGCAATGCGCGATTATTTTGAGACAAAGGGGATTGAGTGCGGAATTATCGACACTTACGGATATATAAATCCCGCTTTGCAGAAACTGGTATCCGAGGGTTATCTGATAGCCTCCAACAAAGCCAAACTTGCGTATGAAGGAAGTTACCGTCTTGCGGAAAAGCGTCACAAAAACGCATACGAACTTTCAGCTACACGTATCGCAAATATGGTACTTACAAGCAAAATTCACGGCTTCATTGAAGGATATGCACCCGACGTTATAATATACACTCATACATTTGCAGGAATAATAGTCGATATTCTAAAGCAAAAAGAACTGCTTAACGCCGTGACTATTGGAATCGTTACTGATTTTACGATACATCCGTTCTGGGAAGAATGCCTGCACAGTGATTATGTTGTTACCGCAAACAGACTTCTCACATGGCAAATGCTCAAAAAAGGATTTTTAAGAGAGCAGGTTATTCCGTTCGGAATTCCGATAAATCCAAAATTCAGCGTTGATATATCTAAAACAGAAGCACGTTCTCAGCTTGGACTTGATTTGAACCGAAAAACTATTCTGCTTATGGGCGGCAGTATGGGATACGGCAATATGAAAAAAACCGTTCAGAAGCTCGATGATATGGACGAGGATTTTCAGCTTATATGTGTATGCGGAAACAATGTGTCAGCACGTGCCAAAATCAATGAGCTTAACCTTAAAAAGAAGGTACTCAATCTCGGCTTTGTAAATAATGTAGATTTACTCATGGACGCCTCTAACTGTATCATCTCAAAGCCCGGCGGTCTTACCACTTCCGAGGCACTGGCGAAACGTCTGCC
>CALWTV010000151.1 GCA_944384555.1 uncultured Clostridia bacterium
GGATATCGCACGTTTTGGCGGTCATAACGGACAAAATTATACAAAGGCGCATTATACAGCAGGATATCATCGTATTCTCGATATGGGTATAGACGGCATAATAGAAAGTGCAAAAAAATCAGAACAATCTCAGACAGTTGAATCCAAAAAAGCGTATCTGCGTTCGATTGTTATCGCATATGAGGGACTTGCAATTTTAATAGAACGTTACAGTAAATATGCTTATGAACTCGCAAAATCAGAAACAGACTCAAAACGTCGTGATGAATTGAATAAAATAGGTGACGTATGCGCGTATATCGCACATAAACCTCCGCGTGATTATTATGAAGCGGCACAGCTCTTCTGGTTTTCACATTTATCACTGATTATTGAAAATTTCAGATTTATGAATTACGGTAGAGTTGACCAATTCTTGTACACTTATTATAATACAATGCCGAAAGATGAAGTTGCACAGCTTACAGAATGCCTGCTTATAAAAATGTATGACGGTGTGGATTTGGTTGACGGCGGCACAGGTACATATGCGGCACAGCACAATATAACTCTCGGTGGTGTAACACGCGATGGAAAGAATGCGGTAAATGAACTTACATATATTTTTATAGATGCCCTTGATAAAATCAGATTTCCTGAACCCGAAGTTTCATGCCGTATTCATTCTCTAAATCCTCCTGAATATCTTGAAAAACTTGCTCAGCTTTCAGTAACAGGACTTAATTGTATCGCATATTACAATGATGACCAGTTTATCGAGAGCATGGTAAAAGCCGGAATACCTCGTGAAGAAGTTAATGATTATACATTCGATCTTTGTCAGGATATCACATTTGCCGGACGCGGCGATTTATATATGAGCGGAGCTGTCGACATGACAAGAACATTGCTCAAGGCAATGCGCGAACTTCCTGACGACTGCACTTTTGATGATTTTATCGCTGAATACAAGAAAAATGTTGCCGATAGTATCAAAGGCTCAATTGAATGGTATAACAAAGTTGAAACTGCAATCCGCCATTTTGCCGCAGGAGATGAGGAGTATCTTGATAATGAAGTCAAAGCTGGGCGTATGAACTATGGCAGTATGTCTCCGCTTATGTCTCCCTTGCCCCTTACAAGCGCACTTTATGATAATGCAATCGAAAGCGGTACTGATGTGTCATGGTTCTGCTGTCCGATTGAAGACCGCGGATTTATGGTATCAAATCTTGTTGTCGGTATAAATTCACTTGCGGCGCTCAGAAAATGCGTGTTTGAAGATAAAACATTTAAATTATCCGAAGTTTCAAAGGCTTGTGACGAAAACTTTGAAGGAAATGAAAAAATGCGTCAGATTTTATGGAATGCGCCTAAATGGGCAAATGACGATGATTTTGTTGACCTTCCGGCAAAAGAAATGATAGAATTTGCATGTGATGAGGTCATGAAATACCGCACACCTAACGGTGCAAGACATCTTGCAGGAATACATCAGCCGCACCCGGTATTTGCAGGTTGGGGGCTTGAGGCAACTCCTGAGGGCAGAAAAAAAGGAACTCCTATCCCTGTGACTCTTTCACCTGAAAATGGAACTATGGTAAACGGCGCAACCGCGGCCTTTGCTTCAGCGGCAAAAATCGACCCCATGAAATATCAGTGGAACAACTGCGTAATGCTCCAATATTTTTCATCTGTATTCGCTTCAAATGATGGAAACAAACTGTTTGCAGATATGATTCGTAAATATTTCGCAATCGGAGGCGCACAGCATCAGCCGAACGTAGTCGATGTGGCACAACTTAAAGCGGCTCAGAAACATCCGGAGCTTTATAAAGATCTCATAATCAGAATGTGGGGCGTTAGTGCTCATTTTGTAGATTTGCCGCGCGAGGTTCAAGATGAATTTATCTCACGCTTTGAAGGTTTTTAATTTTTCAATTTTAAAATAAAAATATATGCGGAAAATCCTTGTTTGATATTGAACAGGGATTTTCCTGCTTCTAAATTTATAATCAGTACTTGACAAGTGCATATTTATGTGATAATATTAAAAAAGTAAAACGTTTTAGTTTTATGATGTGATTTTGTTTTGATAATATATAAAACGATTAATAAAATTAAAGGAGTTATGGCCATGATAAAAATTGACCCTAAGACAGTTCCTCAGCGCACGTTATATAATGGGGATAAAATTCCATGTATCGGAATGGGCACATTCGGTTCAGACAGATTCACTCCAGAACAAATTTCTGCCGCAGTAAGCGGGGCAATAAAATGTGGATATCGTCTGTTTGACTGTGCGGCAGTTTACGGAAATGAGGCTGAGATAGGCGAGGTATTCGCTAAAGCATTTGCTGAGGGAGAGGTAAAACGCGAAGAATTATTTATCACCTCTAAGGTGTGGAACAATATGCACGGCAGAGGAGATGTTCTTCTTTCACTCGCTCAGACATTAAAAGATTTACAGCTTGATTATGTTGACGTATTTTTTGTACACTGGCCTTTCGCAAATTACCATGCCCCCGGATGTGACGGAGATGCAAGAAATCCCGATTCAAAACCGTTTAATCCAGAAGCATTTATCGCAACATGGCGTCAGATGGAACGCATTGTTGATATGGGACTCGCACGCCATATCGGTATGTCTAATATGACTATCCCGAAACTTGAAGCGGTTCTTCCAGCTTGCAGAATTAAACCCAGCCTTATTGAAATGGAACTTCACCCTTGTTTCCAACAGCCAGAATTATATGATTACTGTGTAGAGCGTGGAATTCAGCCTATCGGATTCTGCCCTATCGGTTCTCCCACACGTCCGGACAGAGATAAAACGCCTGATGATATTGCTGATATTCAAGTTCCGGAACTGGTTGAAATTGCAAAAGCTCACAGTGTTCACCCTGCGGTAATATGCTTGAAATGGGCTGTACAGCGTGGACAGATTCCGATTCCATTTTCAATTTACGAAAATGAGTATGTAAGCAACCTTAAATGCACAACTGAAGACCCGCTCAGCGATGAAGAAATGGCAGTACTCAAATCAATTGATAAAAACTGTCGTCTTATCAAAGGACAGGTATTCTTATGGAAAGGTGCAAAAGGCTGGGAAGACCTCTGGGATTTAGACGGTACTATAACTAAATAAATAAAAATACATAAATTCAATAGATGCTCTTTGTTCAAATATGCAATTTTGGACAAGGAGCTTTATTTATTACACAATTTACGACATGTAATGAATTTTATTATTTATTTTATAAAAAAATATTGTCAAATGTGAATAATATGGTATAATATTTGCAAGTGCAATAATGAAATATTGATTTTATGTTAATTAATTTAGGGGAGCATAATTACATGAAGAATTTTTGTCCAAAAATAATTTTGCCGGTCGTCTTGATATTGTTTTTTCTTTTCTCTCTTTTATCATGCTCAAACTCAAAGGAACAAGCAAATTTTGAAATATCCGTTATGCTTGAAGAAAACGAGAATGTTCAAATTTTAAGCGATAATCCCGTAACTGTTAAAGGTGGTGAAAGTGCTGTATTTGACGTAAAAGTAGCTGACGGTTATAAAATTGTCAATTTAGACGAAAACATTTCCTATTCTGATGGAAAAGTTATTGCTGATAATCTTATTTATCCGTGCACGATATCTTATGATACACGTGAATTTGGAGAATATTGGTTTGAATATAACGGAAGTACTCCATATGGGAAAGTATCGTCATCTCTGACAGCTGGAATTTACCCCGAAGATACAGAGGTTACTATAACAGTTACACCAAATGAAGGTTCGTTTTTTATGGGTTTTTCTATTGATAAACCTATAAATGAAGGTGGACAAATAGTAGAAAATGGAACTGAATATACATTTACGCTTGATAAAAATTATACGATATACCCTAATTTTATCTCCGAAAATACAAAAATTCTTAATTATCATTCAGCTGGAGGCGAAATAGCGAATTCAGATTCAGAAACATTTCTTGAATATATTGATGATAGCCTTTATATATTACCAAATTCACAGATTTGTGATGGTACTTTTTCAAAAGAAGGCTATGCCCTGCTCGGCTATAATACAAAAGAAGACGGTACCGGAAGATATTACGGAACTGGTTGGAATGTTGTTATGCCCGAAAACGGAAATCAAATTGAATTATGGTGTCAGTGGGTTGAATATTCCAATATTAGTGATTTTGAATATATCGAAAAAAATAATACTGTAACTATCACAAAATATAACGGAAATGATGATTTCGTTGTTATTCCGGAATTTATTAATGATAAAAAAGTGACCGCAATCAGTTCGGGAGCTTTTGATAACTCAAGTTTATCCAGTGCTTACATTACAAGAAATATAGAAACAATTGAAAAAAATGCTTTTAATGATTGCAAAAATTTAACCACTTTGTATATATGTGACAGCGTTACGGATATGCTTGATGTATCGTTCAGCGGTTGTGATAATTTAAAAACACTAAATATAAATGCGACAATTTACCCCTCAATGTCATATACCCTTATGGGAACCTGCGCGATAAAATTTGAACGTCTTATGACAGCACAGGATAAAAAAGTAATGCTTGTATCAGGGTCTTCAAGTCTTTATGGAATGGACAGTGAACTTTTTGAAGAACTTATAGATTACCGCTATTCTATGGTAAATTATGGCTGCCATGCAAACACACCGTCTACATTTTTTATAGAATTATGCTCTGCTTTTACAAATGAAGGCGATATTCTTATAGTCGCGCCTGAAATGTTTGATGAGCAAATGGGCTCAATTAACTTTAATAATATTGTGTGGCAGATTTTCGAGGGTGCGCTTGACGCAATGAGTTATGTAGATATCAGAAATTATAATGGAGTATTAACAACATTCGCCGCGTTTAATAAAAGCCGAACACATTTGCAGGAGCAAAGTTATGAATTCGGTTACAATGATTTTACAAAGTATGGAGATTACGGCGCAGTACGCCCAACTCAAAGCAGTGAATCATATGTTACATTTGCGAATGGAGTGCTTGATTTCAGTCGTTCACTTTTTAAACCTCAGCAAATAGAAAATCTCAACAAAGCGTTTAAAATGATAACAGATAAGGGCGGAACAGTATACTGGTCATTTGCACCGTGTAATATAAACGCACTCAATCAAATGTCGCAAAAAGAAAGCCGTCAGAATACATATATGGAACTTATTGAGGAAAATTTCGACGCAACAATAATATCGGTAATTAAAGATTATGTGCTTTCCGGTCAATATTTTTACGATACTGACTATCACTGTGGAAATGAAGGTGCTCAAATCAGAACAAGACTGCTGGCCCGCGACTTGCTCGCCCAACTTGACAAAGAAAGTAAATAAGGAGGATTAGCATAAACAATGAATGCAATTTTATCATATCCCGTAATTTCAATAATTTTTGCAGTTCTTATAATATTACAGCACCGTCTTTCCGGAATTGCCGGCGATAAAAAATGGATACTTTCTATAACAAATTTAATTACACATATATCAATGATTGTATTTATGCTTATAATAGGTGCGTCATTGCCGGAACTTCTGCTTATGCTTCTTATATCTGCTGCCGCAGCTGTTGCGTAAACTTTATTTTTATAGGAGTATGTTATGGTATTTAATTCTCTTCAATTCCTGATTTTCTACCCGATTATTGTTTTGCTGAATTTTGTTCTGCCTATGAAATTCCGGTGGATAATGCTACTTGCTGCCAGCTATTATTTTTACATGAGCTGGAACCCATCACTTATATTTTTAATCATGTTTACAACGGCAGTATCGTATTTCAGCGCAATAAGAATTGAAAAAACTGAAAATAAATTACATCGTAAAATCTATCTTGTATTGACACTCATCGTATGTCTTGGAATCTTATTCTTCTTCAAATACTTTGATTTCATGGCACGGTCTGTTATCGGACTTATAGAGATTTTCGGCGGTTCCTCTATCGTTTTTTCACTTAATCTCATACTTCCGGTAGGCATATCATTCTATACGTTTCAGACTCTATCATACGTTATTGATGTATACCGTGGAACTGTAAAAGTAGAGCCTCATTTTGGATATTACGCACTGTATGTATCATTCTTCCCTCAGCTCGTGGCAGGACCGATTGAGCGTCCGGAAAATCTCATTCCGCAGCTCCACACAGAAAATCATTTCGATTGGAATAACACTATTTCCGGACTCCGAATAATGATAATCGGTTTTTTCAAGAAGGTAGTAGTTGCGGATTTAATTGCGGTTTACGTAAATAATATCTATAATTCTCCTCAGAATGCGGCAGGATTCAGTGTTGTTATTGCAACTGTATTGTTCGCTTTTCAGATTTACTGCGATTTTTCCGGATATACAGATATAGCTATTGGATGCGCAAAGGTGATGGGCATTTCTCTTATGCAGAATTTTGACCGTCCTTACCGCTCCGAAAGTATAAAGGAATTTTGGGGACGCTGGCACATAAGCCTTTCAAGCTGGTTCCGTGATTATCTCTATATCCCTTTGGGCGGAAATCGTTGTGGAAAATTCCGTCATTTATTCAATATAGTTGTGGTATTTTTAGTCAGCGGATTATGGCATGGTGCGGCGTGGACTTTTGTTATCTGGGGTGCGCTTCATGGATTTTATCAGGTTGTCGGATACTTGACGCTCTCTACACGCAGAAAATTAATTGAAAAAATCGGATTAACTCAGGATTCAGCTATTGTTCATATATGGCGTAAAGTCTTTACATTTATTTTAGTATGCTTTGCGTGGATTTTCTTCCGAGCAAACAGTATGTCAGATTTAGGAATACTTTTAAAGTCGCTGTTTACTAACTGGCAGTTTTCAACGAAATATTTCGCAGGCGCATTTGACGCACTAGGAATTGACTTGATTGCAGTAATAATTACTATACTTTCCCTATTTATCTTAATTCGTTTAGATAACGGAGCATTTGAAAAATCCAAAACTTATGAAATCTCAAATAATAAATATACGTTATCAAGTTTAATGCCGTCATTTAAATATTCATTTTTTGTATGGGTAATAGCGGTAGCTTGGCTTATAATGCTGAGAAGCGACGGTGCGGGAACATTTATTTATTTCCAGTTTTAGTGATTTTAACAGGAGAAAATATCGGACATGACGAAAAAGATTTCTTTTTATACTTTAAAATTTATACTGCTTTCAGCGGCGGCAATTTTACCGTTTCTGATTATAATTATAATAGGAATTGCTGTTCCCTCGCAGTTCGAGAAAACATTTTTGGGGGAGCTTTCCGATAAATTTGAACGGCTTAATTCAATTGATGAACCAAAAATAGTTATAATTGGCGGAAGCAGTACCGCTTTTGGATTTGATTCGGAAATGATTGAAGAATATATGGGTATGCCTGTTGTGAATTTTGGGTTGTATGCCGAAATCGGAACAAAGGCCATGCTTGATTTGTCAAAATCAAATATAAATGAGGGAGATATTATTATCGTTGCGCCTGAAATAAATACGCAGACTTTATCACTTTATTTTAACGCGGAATCAATGTGGCAAGCGGTTGATTCAGATATAAACATATTATTTCATCTTGGATATGATAATGCTGGAGAAATGGTAGGAGAATTTTTTAACTATGTAGGAAGTAAAATAAAATACATGAACTCCGGTGGACTTAACCCCGATGGAGTATATTCAAGAAGTTCTTTTAACGATTTCGGTGATATAGTATATGAGCGTCCGTACAATATAATGGCTCTCGGATATGACCCTAATACGTCAATAGTTCTATCTTCGGAGATAATCGAACCGGAGTTTATTGATTATTTAAATGATTATACAAAATACGTACAAAGACGCGGTGCAGATGTATATTTTAGCTTTCCTCCAATGAATGAATCAGCACTCAGTCCCGATACAACTGATGAATCGATAGCGGAATTTTTTTCATTTATCGCAAAATCACTTGACTGTGAGATTATAACAAATATCAATGACTGCATAATGAATGAAAATTATTTTTATGACTCAAATTTTCACTTGAATGATACAGGAGTTTTCGTTCATACTGCGGATTTTATCGGGGATTTGCGCCGAGTTAAAGGAGATACCCGAATACTTCGCTTTGAATATCCTGAAATACCTGAACGTCCTCAATCTGTTGC
>CALWTV010000152.1 GCA_944384555.1 uncultured Clostridia bacterium
TTCGGACCGTCCGGCAGACAAGAACGTTTGAACTGCTGGGAGAAGAAACGTTTTGTAAATATTTCAAGCCACTTCAATATTGTTTTCTTATCAAACTCTCCTTCAAAAGCGGCGCAGGCAAGTCTGAATATTTTACTGGGAGAAAAACCGTAGCGGAGCAAGTTGTATAAAAAGAAATCGTGCAGGTCATAAGGACCGACAAGCTCTTCGGTTTTCTGTGAAATTTCTCCGTCCTTTGCCGGAAGAAGTTCGGGACTTACAGGAGTAGCGAGAATATCACGCAGTACCTTTGAGAGTTCGCTGTTTCCGTTTTCCTCCGCTTCATCGGCACAATAGGAAACTATATGGCGCACGAGTGTTTTCGGAACAGAGGCATTTACGCCATACATTGACATATGGTCGCCGTTGTAGGTTGCCCAGCCGAGAGCAAGCTCAGATAAATCACCTGTTCCGATTACGAGAGAATTATTTCCGTTTGCTATATCCATAATAATCTGTGTGCGTTCTCTCGCCTGCGAATTTTCAAATACGACGTTGTGATTTTCTTCGCTGTGACCGATATCACGGAAATGAACGTTTACTGCTTCAGCTATATCAATACATCTGAATGTGGTGCCAAGAAGATTACAGAGCGTTTCCGAATTACTTTTAGTACGCTTTGTGGTGCCGAAGCAGGGCATTGATACGGTTGTTATTTTTGAACGGTCACGTCCGAGTTTATCAAACGCACGTACGGTTACGAGCAGGGCAAGACATGAGTCAAGACCGCCGGATACCGCGACGACCGCACCGTCTGAAAATGAGCGTTCTATTCTCTGAATAAGACCGTGTGCCTGAATATCAAGTATATGACGGCATCTCTTTGCGCGGTCTGTTGAATCTGACGGTATAAACGGGCGGGGATTTATTTTTCGTGTTAATTTTGTTTCAGAGAGGGGCAGAGTGAAGAATATATCGGTATATCCATTTTCGTAAGAGTTCATTGGGGGGAATGTGTTTATATTGCGTCGGTCACCGCAGAGTTTCTGTATATCAATTTCAGAAGCGGTATAACTGTCATCTGCGAAAGGTTCTGATTCTGCGACAATATTTCCGTTTTCACCGATTAAGTTGTGTGCGGAGAATACGAGGTCAGTTGTGGATTCGCCTTTTCCGGCATCAGCGTAGATATAGGCGCACATAAGCTGTGCGGATTTGCTTTGTACAAGTATTCTGCGGTACTCGTCCTTGCCCACGGTTTCATCAGAGGCGGAGAGATTGACAATTACGTTTGCGCCTGCGCAGGCGTGAGCTGATGAAGGAGTATTTGGAACCCATAAATCCTCGCAGATTTCAGCGGCAACGCATAAATCAGGCATATCATCGGTACGGAAAAGCAGTTTTGTACCGAATGGGACTGATTCGCCGTTTATTTCAATATAGCCGTTATTTTCGGGAGCGGGGGTAAAATGACGCAGTTCATAAAATTCATTATAATTGGGGATATTTGATTTTGGTACGATACCGAGAATTTCCCCGTCAGATACTGCGACAGCGCAATTGTAAAGTTTTCCATAATTTAAAACCGGCGCGCCAAAAAACACGAGAATTTCAAGTCCGTTGGTTGCGTCTGCAATTTTTTTAATTGCGTTATATACGCCGGAGATTAATTTTTGATGTCTGAATAAATCGCCGCAGGTATATCCGGTCAGGCATAATTCGGGCATAACAAGGATTTTAGCTCCGTCAGCATGAGCTTTTTTGATTAATTCAATTATCCTGTCAGAATTGTACTGAGTATCGGCAACTCTTACAGCGGGTGATGATGATGCGACTCTGATAAATCCGTCTTTCATAAATAAATCATTCCTTCAAGCATAAAATAATTAAAATAGTGTTGAAATTTTTCACCTTTTACATTATTATATAACCATATCAGTTATATTTCAACACAAAAATTATAATTTTAAAGGAGGCTGTCTGATTTGAGCATAAAAAAAGCATTGATTGTAGTAGACTATCAGGTTGATTTTGTATCCGGTGCACTTGGTTTTGAGGGCGCAAAAAAGCTTGACTGCGTGATTGCCGGAAAAATCGACGAAACCAAAAAAAAACGGCGGAGATATTATTTTTACACTTGATACGCATAATGAAAATTATCTGGATACCGCCGAGGGAAAATTTTTACCTGTGCCGCACTGCATAAAAGGAAGTGCAGGGTATGAAGTGTTCGGAAAAACAGGTGAAAGAATAAAGCTTGCGGACAGAGTTTTTGAAAAAAACAGCTTTGGCTCGCTTGAACTGGGAGAATATCTGCGTGATAAAGGGTATGACGAGATTGAATTATGCGGACTTGTATCAAATATATGCGTAATTTCAAATGCCGTTATAGCAAAAGCCGCACTTCCGGAGGCGAAAATTATCGTTTCCGATACTGACTGCGCCTTCCCCGATATGAATGAGGCAACGTCAAAGATTTTATCGGGTATGGGAATTATAGTTAAATTTTAAATTTTTTATATGGATAATTAAAATTTTTGCATTATATTTTAACCGATAAAGCGAGCTGCAAAAAGGACGCAGGCTTGTTTGAAATATGAGCGGTTAAAAAAGGAGTATCATAAAATAATGAAAAATCTTGAAAGACATCTCACTTTGCTGTGTGATTTTTATCAGCTTACAATGGCGCGTGGATATTTTCATACAGATTTCCGGGACAGATACGCATATTTTGACGTATTTTTCCGCAAAATTCCCGATGAAGGCGGTTTTGCAATCTGTGCCGGACTCGAACAGATTGTGGATTATATAAAAAATCTTTATTTTGATGAAAGCGATATAGATTATCTGCGTTCAAAGGGAATATTTGATAAAGAATTTTTGGACTATCTTAAAGATTTCCGATTCAGAGGGGATATATGGGCAATTCCAGAGGGAACTGTAATTTTCCCCGGTGAACCTGTTATAACAGTCCGCGCAAAAGCGATTGAAGCACAGTTTATTGAAACGTTTTTACTGCTTACATTCAATCATGAGTCACTTGTCGCAACGAAAGCCTCTCGAATAGTTAGGGCGGCTGAGGGACGTCCGGTATCAGAATTCGGTTCAAGGCGCGCGCATAATGCGGACGCGGCAATTTACGGCGCAAGAGCGGCGTATATCGCGGGCTGTGGAGGCAGTGCATGTACGATTGCTGATAAAGAATTCGGAGTACCTGCCGGCGGAACTATGGCGCATTCATGGATTCAGATTTTTGACAGTGAGTATGAGGCTTTTGACACATACTGCAAGCTTTATCCAAACAAGCCAACACTGCTTGTAGATACGTACAATGTACTGACAAGCGGAATTCCAAATGCGATACGGGCATTTAAAGCAAATGGGATTACAGAATGTGCGGTGCGACTTGACAGCGGCGATATAACGTATCTTACGAAAAAATGTCGTGCTATGCTTGATGAGGCAGGGCTTACGAAATGCGGGATAGTAGTGTCAAATTCCCTTGACGAATATATAATCCGTGATATTCTGCGGCAAGGAGCGTGCATTGACAGTTTCGGAGTGGGTGAGCGTCTGATTACCTCAAAAAGCGAGCCGGTATTCGGAGGAGTATATAAGCTCTGCGCGGTTGAGGATAAAAACGGCGTGATAACTCCTAAGATAAAAATCAGTGAAAACACGGTTAAAATCACAAATCCGGGATTTAAAAATGTGTATCGTCTTTATTCTAATGAGTCAAATAAAGCTGAGGCAGATTTGATAACGCTTAGAGATGAGGATATCGATTTTACAAAGCCGCTTGAGATATTTGACCCTGACTATACATGGAAGCGCAAGCTTATGGAAAATTATCATGCCCGTGAACTTATGAAACAGATATTCAAAGACGGCAAATGTGTTTATGAATGTCCGAATATTGAGGAAATTCGGAGATACTGCGCGTCTGAGATTGAGTCGCTGTGGGACGAAGTTCTAAGATTTGACAATCCTCACAACTACTATGTCGATTTATCTCAAAAACTATGGGATTTAAAACACTCAATGCTTAACAAAAAATTGGGCAAAAATTAAAATGAAAAGGAAGGCAAAAAATACCTTCCTTGTTTTATTAGATTACATATTCATTAATTTATTATTGATTATATCCTTTTTGTTTGATAAGAGATATGACTTCATCAGTATACTGTTGACAAATCTGTTTGCTTTGAGCTTCAGCCATAACGCGAATAACAGGTTCGGTTCCCGATTCCCTTAAAAGTATTCGTCCGCTGTCTCCGAGTTCACTTGATATACGCTCCACTAACGCTTTTATATCTGTATCGTTCTTTACTATAGACTTATCTTTTACTCTGATATTTTGAAGTACCTGCGGATATATCACAAGCTCATCTGCAAGCTCGCTCATTTTCTTCTTCTTTGCCATCATAACTTCCATCATTTTCAGACTGGTTAAGATTCCATCGCCGGTACTTGCGTATTTTGAAAAAATTATGTGTCCGGACTGCTCACCGCCTATTCTGCAACCGTTATTCATCATGTATTCGTATACGTATCTGTCACCTACCGCTGTTTTGGCGTAATCAATTCCAATCTCATCAAACGCTTTGTACAGCCCGAAATTTGACATTACTGTTGTGACTACCGTGTTTGTAAGCAGTTTTCCGCGTTCTTTCATATATTTGCCGTATATGTATAATATGTGGTCGCCGGTTACGACATTACCTTTTTCATCAACGCAGAGACAGCGGTCGGCGTCACCGTCAAAGGCGAATCCCACATCAAGCCCATTTTCAATTACAAATTTGCATAAACCTTCGATATGTGTTGAACCCGCGTTTTCATTTATGTTAAGTCCGTTAGGTTCAGCGTTAATGACATATGTTTTGGCTCCTAATGCGTCAAAAACTGCTTTGGCTATATTCCAGCTGCTTCCGTTTGCGCAATCCAATCCGACTTTAACTCCTTTAAAGGAATACATTCCAAGCGAAATCAGATATCCGATATAGCGGTTTCTACCTGAAACATAGTCAACCGTACACCCGATTTTATCACGTTCCGCATACGGCAGGGAGTCCCATTTCTGACCGAAAATTTCGAGCTTTCCGTCAAGATAATCCTCAATTAAGGAAATAGTTTCTTCTTCAAGTTTTTCTCCGCGGGAATTTATAAGTTTTATTCCATTGTCAAAGTATGGATTATGACTTGCCGAAATCATTATACCGCAATCAAATTCATCTACTCTGGAAACATATGCCACAGACGGAGTTGTGGTTACATGCAGCAGATATGCATCAGCGCCTGACGCGACAAGCCCTCCTACCAATGTATATTCAAACATGTAGCTTGAACGTCGGGTATCTTTTCCGATAACAACTCTTGCCGGAGTATTATCACCGGCTCTGCGTTTCAGTTCTGTGTAATACCACCCCAAAAATCTTCCTACTTTATATGCATGGTCTGCGGTAAGATTCAAGTTTGCCTCACCGCGGAATCCGTCTGTTCCGAAATATTTTCCCATTAAATTGATTCCTTTCAGTTGAAAATTGAAAAAATTCCTATATATATTTTTATAGTAAAATCAGATATATAGAACTATTTTTTTTATTTTATCAATTCTCATAGAGAAATACAACTGTAAATTGTTAAACAAATTACATTATAAAGGATTGTCAATTTCTTTTAGATTATTAATTTATTGAAATCAAATAAAATAACGTGAGCTGTGCATATTGAAGC
>CALWTV010000153.1 GCA_944384555.1 uncultured Clostridia bacterium
AGATGAAATAAAATCTCTTGTACTTTCAAATGACCAGACATATGATTTTTATCTGCCGATGCTCTCCACAGCCGGTTCTCTTGCGGCAGAAGGAATGTTTGTGAATTTGTATGATTTAAAATATCTCAATTTCGATAATAATATTTGGAATAAAGTATTTGTCGAAAATGCTTCTATTGGAAATAAAATTTATTATGGTGCGGGAGCGTTTTCAATAAATGCTTATGAAGCGATTCGAGCTGTGATGTTTAATAAGGATATCGCAAAAAACTATGGATTAGAGGATATGTATCAGCTTGTCAAAGATGGAAAATGGACGCTTGACGTTATGAATGAAATGAGTACAAAGACACTTGCTGACCTTGACGGAAACGGCAAATACACTCCTGATGACCAATATGGAATTTTGGCACAGAGCTTTCTGGGAACACAGTGGTTCTATAATTCTGGCGAATTGTTTACTACAAAAGATGAAAATGATATTCCGCAGTTTACTTTAGGCGATGAACGCAGCGTAACGGTATATGATAAAATAAAAGGTTTCATTTACAATAATGAGTCTATATATATTGGTGATGCATATGACATAATAGATATGTTTGCTAATAATCAGGCACTGTTCTTCCCAGAGGTTATGTATCATGTTAAAACTATGCGCGACAGAGAATTGAATTTCGGTGTGCTTCCTTGCCCTAAATATGACGAATCTCAGGAGCTTTATATCCAGTCTACCGATTCATGGTGTCTTTCTCCTGTTTGTGTACCGATAACAACCCCGAATGCGGATCGCACATCTTTTATTCTTCAGCTTATGGCGGAAAAAAGCTATGAAATGGTAACGCCTGCATATTACGATGTATGTCTTCAGGGAAAATACATATCTGACGAAGAATCAGCAGATATGATGGATATTATTTTTGGCGCATGGCGTGTTGATAATATGGAGATTTTTAACTGGGGTAATTTTGAACCTGCATTTAGAAATGCAATAATTAAAAATGGAGATTTAGCATCATTGGTTGAAAAAAATCGAAAGTCAACAGAGAAAGCAATGGAAAATACAATTTCTGCACTCACTGGTAAAGAGTAAATTTATATAAAAATGTATTCTGAATTTTATATTTTTATACTTGACAAAAAATACATAATGTGATATAATAAACAAATGAACGGTTTAATAAAAACCGTCTCCTTACCGATAGTAAATTTGTTGAATGCTGTCGGTCTGAAGTCCATAGGGAGGTGTAAAAATGGAAAAAATAATCAATTCTTACGAAACACTGTTCGTCATCGATCCTCAGCTTACGGAAGAAGCTACCAAAGCTATGGTGGAAAAGTTTTCTAACCTGATAAGCGAAAACGGTACAATAACCGAAGTGAACGAATGGGGCAAGCGCAGACTCGCATACCCGATAAACGATTTAAACGAAGGCTATTATGTGCTTATCACTTTTACAAGCGAATCCAAGTTCCCGACAGAGCTTGAACGTGTATTTGGTATCACTGAAGGCATTATGCGTTATATCGTAATTCGTCACGAAGAAAAGAAAAAATCCGCAAATGCAAATACAGCGGCACCTGCTCCGGCAGAAGAAACTACACCTGAGGTGGAAGAAGATACTCAGGCAGACGAAGAATAATTTTTTTGGAGGTGTCCGATGGCAAACTTCAACTTTAATAAGGTTATGTTAGGCGGACGCTTAACAAATGACCCGGAACTTAAACAATCACAAAGCGGCACTCCGGTAGCAGCTTTCAGAATGGCTGTAGGACGCCGTGTCATGAGCAAAACATCGCCAGAACAGCAGCAAACGGATTTCTTTAATGTAAAATGCTTCTTTAAAACTGCTGAATTTGTATCAAGATATTTTAGAAAAGGAAGCTCTATTTTTGTAGTAGGCTCGGTTCAAATAAGCAATTATACAGACCAACAGGGAAATAAGCAGTATTTTACTGAAATACTGGCTGAAGAAATTCAGTTTGTAGATTCAAAATCAGAAAACCCATCATTTGGTGCGCCGGCTTCCGGAAATAATGCTCAGCCATATGTTCCGGATAATTACGGAACTCCGTCGTATTCTTCTCAAGGTGCGTCGGAAACACATAATTTCAGCACATTGTCCGATGACGATGATTTGCCGTTCTAAATTATTGATTTTGAAAACGGCTATTTGAAAACATTAAATTGATTTTTAACAGGGAGGTTTCGTTAAGATGGATAAGGAAAGAACCGAAAAAGAAGTTCAGCGTCCTGCACAGCAGCGCCCTAACCGCAGAAGAAGAAAGGTTTGCGCTTTCTGCATGGATAATATTGATTATATCGACTATAAGGATACCGCACGTCTCAGAAAGTTTATAAGCGAACGTGCAAAAATTCTTCCCAGAAGAATTTCCGGTACCTGCGCAAAGCATCAGCGTCAGCTTACAACAGCTATCAAGCGTGCGCGCGTAGTCGCTCTTCTCCCCTATATCTCCGACTAATTTCGGCGTTTAGGGCTGTGACAAATGAATATAAGGTCGGTGATAGTTTCATCGACCTTTATTTTGTAATTATTATCAAATTAAGGGTATTTTGCTATGGAAAATATAAAAATATCAAAAATTCCTTTTTCAAAAGACCGCGACTTTTTTAAAAGATTTTTTACGCTTACGTTTACAATTGCGCTCCAAAATATAATAGTTTTCGGAGTAAACCTTGCGGATAATATAATGCTTGGTGCATACAGTGAACTGTCGCTTTCGGGAGTTGCGGCGGTAAATCAGATACAATTTTTCTTGCAAATGCTTGTAATGGGTACTGGCGAGGGAATTGTGGTGCTTGCTTCTCGGTATTGGGGTGATGGTGATACTGAATCCGTAAAGCGTGTATCAAGCGTAGGAATGCGAATCGGACTTGGAATGACGGCGGTTTTGTTCTTAGCTGTTCTGATTTTTCCCCGTCAGTGCCTTGGCATTTTTACTGATAAATCATACATAATTGATGAAGCGCAAAAATATCTCGCGGTAATCTGCTTTTCCTATTTCTTTTTTTGCGTATCAAATATTTTACTTGCGACTTTGCGCAGCGTTGAGACTGCTAAAATAGGTTTTTGGGTATCGCTTTCGACTCTTTGCATAAATGTATGCCTAAATAGTTTTTTGATTTATGGAATTTCTTTTGCTCCTGAGCTTGGAATAGTAGGTGCGGCGATTGCTACGCTCATTTCGAGAATAGTTGAACTTATTATTGTTGTGATTTATCTTGCTAAAATTGATAAAAAACTTCACATAAAATTGAGCGATTATTTTAAAACACATAGTGATTTTGTAAAGCGATTTTTAAAGGTAAGTATGCCTGTTATTTTGGTAAATGTTTCGTGGGGAATTGCAATGGGTGCACAAGTAGCGATACTCGGCAGAATGGAAGCGTCGGTAATTTCTGCAAACAGTATTGCAAATACGGTATTTCAGATTTTGACGGTTGCGATGTATGGAGCGGCAAGCGCAACATCGGTTATGATAGGAAAATCAGTCGGTGAAAAAAAGAGCAGGGAAACAATAATCGGATATGCGAAAACACTTCAAATAATTTATATATCGTTTGGAATAATCACAGGAATATGTATTTTCTTGTTCAAGGATTTTGTAATAAACTTTTATAATATTTCTGATACAACAAGAGAACTTGCGATTATTTTTATGACGGTTCTTTCGGTTACATCAATTGGAACCTCGTATCAAATGCCATGCCTTACTGGAATAGTTCGAGGCGGCGGCGATACGTCATTTGTTTTGTACAATGACTTGATTTTTATATGGCTGATAGTTTTACCGAGTGCGTTTTTATGTGCATTTGTGTTTCAAACTCCGCCGCTTTACGTGTTTATTTGCCTTAAAAGCGACCAAATTTTAAAATGCTTTGTCGCAGTAGTTAAGGTAAATCGCTACCGTTGGATAAAGAGCATAGATTAAAATAATAAAAGGAATGAGCATATAAACTCATTCCTTAATTTATATATTAATTATGCTAACTCGTTGAGCTTCTTTGTAAAACGGCTCTTTTTGCGCGCTGCGGCATTTTTATGAAGAATGCCATGGCTTACAGCCTGGTCGATTTTCTTTACTGCGTTCTTATAAGTTGCGGCAGCAGCTTCCTTATCACCAGCTTCGAGTGCAACAGTGTATTTTTTGATTATGGTTTTGAGCTGAGACTTAAACATCTTGTTTTTTAAAGTCTTGGCTTCGATAACTTTAACACGCTTTTTTGCGGATTTGATATTCGGCAAGATTTACACCTCTTTATTATAAATTTTATTCGTTATGAGATAGATACATAACGTGACGCACCTGAGAGGGGTGTGTGTTTTTTTATGTCTCCATACATTAAATATGATATCACTTTATTCGCATAATTTCAAGTACTTTCGGATAATTTTTCAAAATTAATTTTACGTATTTGAAAAATTTACATAAT
>CALWTV010000154.1 GCA_944384555.1 uncultured Clostridia bacterium
AGCTATGCCGCGGAAAATAACTTTGATTTAATTATATCCCACCACCCGATTATATTCAAAGCGCAGAAAGCCATGACTTTAAAAAATAATGTCCAACGCAAAACAATAGCACTTATAAAAAATAATATCAGCGCATTCTCTTTTCACACAAGGCTTGACGCCGCTCAAAACGGCGTAAATGATGTCTTAGCCGGAAAATTACAGCTTCAAAATGTGCGCACTTTCGGAAATGAAACCGAGGTAATCGGCAGAATAGGAACTTTAAGCGAAAAATTAACGCTTTTCCAGTTTGCCGAATATGTAAAAAATGTTTTAAACTCGGATTCCGTCAAATTTGCAGGAAATTTCGATGGTGAGGTTTCAAATATCGCCGTTGTGGGCGGTGACGGCAAAGACTTTGTTTTTGACGCATTAAGAGCCGGAGCAGATACATATATAACCGGCAGAGCCAGCTATAATATTATGGAAGACGCTTCAGAAATCGGAATAAACATAATTGAAGCCGGTCATTATTTCACGGAATTTCCGGTGTGCGGCGAACTTTCCCGCGTTATAAAAGAAATTCTCCCCGAAGCTTATGCCGAAATCTTCGACAGCAACGCAATTCGGGAAGTATAACTTTCAGCAAAAAGTTTTTTGAGACCTGAGCTTTGCACAGGAGGGGTTTGGGGAAATGCTTTTTTCAAAAAAGTTTTCCCCGATATCTTATACTATAAATCAGATGTGGCAATTAAATTTATCTCCCATGCAGGGATACAGTTCTTTCGCCGCATATAAAATTTGTATGCTTTATTCTGCTCATGTATCTGATTTATCAGCGCAAAAATATCCTCATTTTTGTGATATGCTGACACAAGCAAATCCGGCGATTTTGATATCAAGTGCTCTGAACCGTAAAGCGCGCGTGATTCCGCTCCCTCAACGTCATATTTTATAAAATCAACCCGAACATCTTCACCCAAATTACGCACCGCAATATTATCCGGAGAATCGCAGACTATCTCTGCGGTTTTATTTTTATAACTTCCCCCAGAAATTGATGAATTCCGATTGCCCGATACAGCAAATTCCATTATACACTCACGGTCATATGCTGCCTTATTTTCGCAGATTATTTTTAAATTAATATCGGCTTCATTAAATTCAGACGCAAAAACCTCTAATTTCTTAAAATTTCGGAAATCCGGCTCTACTGCTATAATTGTTTTTAATGCAGGGCACTTTTTTATAAATTCAGCAGCAGTATCCCCACGGTACGCCCCTAGATCCATAATCGTATTATATTTTTCAAAGTTAAGCCCCGCATAAAAATTTTCATCAGAACAAACCGATTCTTTTAAAAATTTCGGATTTCCCGTAAGTTTAAACCTAATTACATTATCAAATACAGCCACCGATTCTTTATCGGTAAGCAGTGAGCGCGCTTTTTCAATTTCATTTTCATGCTCACGGAAATAATTTAAATCAAACACCTGTATTTCTTTATCGTTTTCAGAAATACATACCGGAACATCAGGTATATAAAGCTCATTATATTCGGCAAGCTCATATATTTTTTCTATGACTTCCGGCAGTGATGAACCAAAAGAAACAAGAATTATAAAACCGTTTTTATATTTACTGCATATATCATTATACTTTAATACAGTTTTTTCATGAAACTTCTGTCCTCGCACAAAATCATCACTTGCAAAAAAATCGCTTATCTCAATCCCATATCTTTCGCATACAGAAATGATTTTGTCCGCTCCGTTTCCCATGCCGTACATGACTATCGCTTTATCAGTCCGGCTCAGATAATGCCATAAATCTTCCGCAATTCCACCTAATATTTCATTTATAACATTATTTTCAATCATAAATGCAAAAATCTTACTGCATTATTATAAAGTATATCGCAACGTTCATCTTCCGTCAAACTAAGCTTGAAAAAACGCTCCAGCTCGTCCGCAGTATTTTTTACCGGGTAATCCGTTCCAAACATAACTCTGTCCGCACCAAATATATGAATAAGTTCAGACGCTCTTTCGGGAGTCATCGCCCACAGCGCACTTGAAGTATCATACCATACGTTTGGTCTTCCGGCAAGATAATGAACCGCATCGTCCCAAGCTCTGTATCCTCCGAGATGCGCCGCCACTACCTCAAGATTCGGGAATAAGTCAAGCACATGAGCCAGCTTTTTTGCTTCAGAAAAACGGTACTCCGGACGATCATCTCCCATGTGAAGATAAAGCGGAATGTCGCCTTCAATAATTTCATAAAGTTTAAGCAAACGCGCGTCATCAATGTCAACTCCCTGAATATCGGGATGAATTTTAATTCCGCGCAGTCCAAGAGATTTTGCACGCTTCACTTCTGCTGAAAAATCGGGATAATCTTGATGTATTCCCGCAAATCCTACTGTCTGATAACCCTGTTCGCGCGATTTCTGTGCAAGCGACGCGATAGATTTATTTACCTTTTCAACCTGTTTGGCATTAGTCGCCACTGAAAAAAGCAAAAATCCAAGAACATTATTTTCCGCTGCCTGTGACTCAAGATGAGCATAGGTGCCAAGCCCGTCCACATGAAAATTATAAAATTTTCCAAGATTGATAACGGCTTTTTCCGAAATTGATTCGGGATATGTGTGTGTATGAATATCAAAAACTTTATATTTGTTCTGCAAAGCAACCACCATTGATTTCTTTAGAATTTGTGATATAATATACTTATCTGTACAAGATTAATTGTTCGGATAATAATTTTTTAAGGAGATAAAAAATGGATTGTATTTTCTGTAAAATCGCGTCCGGAGAAATTCCCTCCAAAAAGGTTTATGAAGATGAAAATATTCTCGCTTTTCACGATATAAATCCTCAGACGCCGGTACATATTTTAATAATTCCCAAAAAGCACATCTCATCGGCTGATGAAATTACCGCTGAAAACAGCTATTTAGTTGCAAAAATATTTGAAGCTATACCTGAAATCGCTAAATCCGCATCGCTTTCAAACGGATACCGTATAATCACCAACATTGGCGAGGACGGTGCTCAGACCGTAAAGCATATACATTTCCATCTTATGGGTGGAGTAAAAATGCCTGAAAAAATGGCTTAATTTTTGAAATTAAAAATAAATTATAACAGGGCAGTATTGGAGAACTCTTTTGAAGTATCCTCTACCGCCCTCTTTATTGTTTACGGATTATTTTTAACAAACTCACTGTATATAGCCTGTAAAGTTTTTTCAAAATCCTTTTCATCAACACCTATGATTATATTAAGTTCGCTTGAACCCTGGTCTATCATTCTGATATTGATTCCAGCATTAGCTGCCGCCTTAAATACTTTTGCCGCAGTTCCCTTTGCTTTTACCATGCCGCGTCCTACTACCGCTATTAAAGCAAGTCCGTCTTCTATTGATATGCTCTCTGGATTTACCGCGCGGCAGATACAGTTAAGTATATGGTCGCGTCTGCCCTCTATTTCCGATGAATTGAGAATAATGCTCATTGTATCTATGCCTGAAGGCAGATGTTCAAATGAAATTTTCTGCTGTTCCAAAGCTTCAAGCACACGGCGTCCGAAACCAAGCTCAATATTCATCATATCTTTCTCAAGCGTGATTACGCAAAAGCCTTTTTTTCCGGCAACTCCGGTAATAATATTTTCAGTATCGTAATAATCGGTATCGGAAACAATCATTGTACCTCTTGCTTCCGGCTTATTTGTATTGCGTATATTTATCGGAATTCCCGCGAATCTTACAGGGAATATCGCGTCTTCATGAAGTACAGTAGCTCCCATATACGAAAGCTCACGCAATTCACGATAAGTAATAACATCAATTCCGCGCGGATTTTTTACTATTCTGGGGTCAGCCATCAAAAATCCTGAAACATCGGTCCAGTTTTCA
>CALWTV010000155.1 GCA_944384555.1 uncultured Clostridia bacterium
GCTCTTCCAAAGAGTACGGCTGAATTCGCGTGCGGTAAGCGGTAATGCATATGTAAGAGCAATCAGACTTGTAGTATGAGCATGATAAATAACGCGGTAATCATCTCCAAAATACTGTTTTTTTACGGAGTGATTCATAAAGTGGCTGGGGAATTCACTTGTAGGCTTGCCGCCGAGTTCAAGTCCCCATACTATTCTCCATGCATCGCCTTTGTCATTTATTTCAACTATACATAATGTGTTCTGAGGTTCAAGAATAACATTGCGCATGAATTTGCCGCTTCCGGTTGAGATAAAATATTCACCGGCAAGATTTTCACCTGTAACACCCATCTTTACCCAGTCGCCTATCGGTCTGAAGTAGGGGCGGCACTGTTCAACTTCATATGGCTTCATACGGTATGTAAGGTTACCACCGTTACGCTCATGCCAACCTTGAAGCAAACCATCGTTGCACATTCTTATAAAACCTTTTATTACTTCCAAGTCTAATATATTCATTTTGTAATATCCGCTTTCTTTTAATTTATGTTATATTTTTGAAATTTCCGTTTTACGTGTAATATAATACCGTTTTTATGTTATTTGTTTAACTAAATAAAATTGCCGTATATATTTATATTTGTGAAAAATGTGAATATTGTCAGAAACAATTACATCAATTTGAGGAAGAGTTCCTTGATTTCTGCAACTGACGTATCTCTGGGGTTGCCGGGACGGCAGGCATCAGCATATGCGCTTTCAGCAAGGAAATCGAGGTCAGCAGGATTTACGATTGCTTTCAAATCAGCAGGAATTCCGACATCAGCAGATAATTTCTTTACCGCGTCAACCGCAGCCTGGCGGTATTCTTCAACGCTCATTGACTCGGTATTTTCAACGCCCATAGCCGCAGCGATATATTTGTATTTGTCACCGGTAACAGGTGCGTTATATTCCATAACTGTCGGGAGCAGAATTGCGTTTGCGACACCATGAGGGGTATCATATACCGCACCGAGACAGTGAGCCATTGAGTGAACGATACCAAGACCTACATTTGAAAATCCCATGCCGGCGATATACTGACCAAGAGCCATGCCTTCTCTGCCTTCGGGAGTGTTAGCAACCGCACCGCGCAGACTCTTTGAGATAATTTCAATTGCCTTGAGATGGAACATATCTGTCATTTCCCATGCGCCTTTTGTTGTGAAACCTTCGATTGCATGAGTGAGGGCGTCCATACCGGTAGCGGCAGTAAGTCCTTTAGGCATTGATGACATCATGTCAGGGTCAATTACAGCGATATCCGGAATATCGTTTACGTCAACGCATACGAATTTGCGTTTCTTTTCAACATCAGTAATAACGTAGTTTATAGTAACTTCAGCAGCGGTTCCGGCGGTTGTAGGAACTGCGATTGTGAATACGCATTTATTTTTAGTGGGGGCAACGCCTTCAAGTGAGCGAACATCAGCAAATTCGGGATTTGTGATTATAATTCCGACAGCCTTTGCGGTATCCATTGAAGAGCCGCCACCTACTGCGATTATGTAATCAGCGCCGCTGTTTTTGAATGCTTTAACACCATTCTGAACGTTTTCAATTGTGGGATTGGGCTTGATATCGGAGAAAATTTCATAAGCAAGTGACGCGCCGTCAAGTACGTCAGTAACTTTTTTTGTAACGCCGAATTTAATTAAGTCGGGGTCAGAGCAGATAAACGCTTTTTTAAGATTACGAGCAGTTACCTCAGTAACGATATCGTTTACTGCACCTTTGCCGTGATAGGAAATACCGTTTAATACAATTCTGTTTGCCATATTTTCATTTCTCCTTATATTTTTATATATTGTATTTGAAATAAGTATTTTGTCTATGAAATTATTATACTCCAAAATGGGAAAAAAATCAATGTGCATATTCACAAAACATGCGATATTTCACAAAATAAAATTGTATGCATATTTCAAATATAACATAAATAACGCTAAATTTTGTGAAAATATGTGATTTTAATAATGATAATTAACATTGTTAATTAATTTATTCAAATAAAAATATAATACGGCATAATTTATATAACGGTAAAAAATAATAAAACGGATTTTTATACAATAAAAAGCGGATTTTTAATAAATAAAATTATAAAATGAGTTCCATCTTACGGGATTTTGTTTTCATTCCGTAATTTTTGTAAAATTCATAAGCGGACGTGTTAAATTCCCAAACATTTAATTCAACTGAAGACGCGCCGATTTCAGACGCAAAATTTACTATATAATCCATAAGTTTGTGACCGATTCCCTGACCGCGTATATTGCCTTCAACATATAAATCGTCAACGTATAAAGAAATATGGTCATAGAATATTCCGCTGTCCTTATACCTCTGGATTATGCAGAACGCATAGCCGATTAAATTATTATTTTCATCGACTGCCGCAAATATTGGGCGGTCTTTATCTGCTATTATCTGTGCAAGTTCAGTTTCGTTATACTTGCTTGACGCGGGTTTGAAAATATCCGGGCGTCCGTTGTGATGAATTGCCGCGATTGACTTGAGCATTTCAATAATTCTATTTATATCAGAATTTACTGCGGGTCTGATTTTTATTTCCATATTAAAAACATCTCATTTTCAATCAAAGATTATTCAACGACTACGCCTTTTTTGAGAAGAATATTGGCGTAAAGAGAACGTTCACCGGTCATTATAACGGCGTAAGCCTCTCTTGCACGGTCATAGAACGCAAAACGCTCGATTTTTTGGATTTCCTGATTTGTATGGGGAGCGATAATTTTTTCGTATGTGTCCCAGATAGGCAGAACAAGGTCTTTATCTGAGGGTGTTTTTTCCATCAGTGATACGCAGGGGGCGTATGTATCAAGGGGCATAAGCTTTAAAATTGCCTCAAGAAGTTCAGGTACACCGTGACCGTCTGCACGGAGAAGGCGTTTAGCGCATGAAGCACCGGGAAAGTTTCCGTCAGCGATTACGATTTCGTCACCGTGACCCATTTCCATTAAAACTTTAAGCATATCGGGAGAGATTATTGAGGGGATGCCTTTTAACATTATGTGTTCCTCCTTAAAAATAAATATTGTTTCATATTTTATTATAACTCCAAAACCTCGGTTTGTAAATTGCATATACCGACAATTATTTGTCTTATTTTTGTAAAAGTATCAATTTGCTCAAGCGCAAAGAGAGTTTTATTATAATATTGCGGATTTCTCGGAAATAGATGAGATTTGTTGCGTGTGCAGCTTAAGATATTTTCCGGGCGGATATCCCGTGATTTTAGAAAACTGCCTTATGAAAATAAATTCGTTTGCGTATCCGGTAAGCGAGGCAACTTCCTTTATCGGTTTTTTTTCCACTGTCATCATATATACTGCGGATTTTATGCGTTCAATTTGACAGTAATCGCTCATGCTCATGCCTGTTACTTTGCGGAAATCGCGTCTTAGCCGGTTGTAGCTCACACCTACCTTATATGCGGTATTTTTCATTGAAATTCCATTACAGCAGTTTTGACGTATGTATTCACATGCGGCATCTACATGAGGCAATTTTCTGTTGCTCTGCCCGATTTGATTGATTTCATAAATGAGCGACTGCATTTCAAATAAAACATATGGAACGTCATTATCGGAAACACGTGAAAGCCGATTTACCTGAGCTAATATTTTCTTTTCGATTGTATTATCTTTTCCGAGATGAATTACTGGTGAAACCGTCATTATTCCGCTGTTTGAAAACGCATCAAAAAACGAGCCGTCAAATAGGATATATATCTCTTTCCAACCGTTTTCATCAACGCAGTTGGTTTCGTGCTCAACTCCCGGTATTCTCTGAACAAAATCGCCTTTTGAAAACGGAATTTCCGTGTTGGTTTTGCAGTCAATATATACCCCTCGCCCATCATATACATAAAAGCCACTGTATATATATCCGAAATCCTTAGGCGCATGATGAGCGGTTCTGTAATTTTCAGCGTTTTTTATCATAATTCCCGCTTCAACGCGCAAAAGTTTATTGTGTCTTTTATCAGTTATCGAACGGGTTATATTTATATTTTCGGAAATATTATTTATATCGGCTGGACCTGCACTGTTATGAATTTCGTTCATTTTGTATCCTTTCCGTTGTCGGTGTAATGCGGTTAAAAATGATATAACTTAGTTTAAATATATCATTGATATGGGCGAAAAAAATTATTATAATGAAAGTATTCCTTAATAAACAAATCATATATTATAAATATGAATTACATATGAATATCAGGAGGTAAATCATGCTTGATATAAAAAAGGAAGTTTATGAAAATCCTAAAATTATAAATATCGGCAAAGAGGAAAATCACGCATCGTTTTTCCCTTATCCCGACACAAAATCCGCGCTCTCATACAGCCGCGCAGAATCTCCGTATATCCGTATGCTCAACGGAAAATGGAATTTTAAGTGGTTCAAGAGTCCCCTTCATGTACCCGAATCCGTAATCTGCCCCGAATTTCTTAAAGAATCTGATATAATTGATGTTCCTTCAAATTGGCAGTTATACGGATATGACAATCCGCAGTACATAAATTTTGAATATCCAATTCCGGTAAATCCCCCTCATGTGCCTGCCGAAAATCCAACGGGAGTGTACAGTCGTTCATTTACAATACCCAAATTATATGAGGGTAAGCGTATTCACATCACATTTGAAGGTGTAGATACTGCATTCTATCTCTACATAAACGGCAAAAATGTCGGATTTTCACAGGGCGCGCATTACCACAGTGAGTTTGATATAACAAATCTCGTGCATACAGGTGAAAATTATATAACTGTTTGCGTGCTTAAACTCGCATGGTCTACATATATGGAAGACCAGGATAAATGGCGTATGAGCGGTATTATACGTGATGTATATCTTACCGCTTATCAAAATGTACGTGTGCGTGATATTGGCGTAAATACCGTATTGCTTGGCGATAATTATGATAACGCTGATTTATGCGTAAACGCAGAGATTAAAAATATTACCGGAGATAAATTTAACGGAAAGCTTGAATTTTCCTTAATTGATTCAGACGGATTATGCGTTAAGCAATTCATGCGTGAAATTTCGTCTGATTCTGAAAAGCTGGTGCTTGATTTTAAGGAATACGTTGAAAATCCGCATAAATGGAGTGCGGAAATTCCGTATCTCTATGATTTAGCATATACTTTATTTGATGCAGACGGAAATACAATCGAATGCGGAGCGGTAAAGGTTGGTTTCCGCATGATTGAAGTTAAAGACGGACAATTTTTCGTAAACGGTGCATCGATTAAAATAAAAGGCGTAAACCGTCACGAAATTCACCCTGATATGGGATTTGCGATTCCGGTTGAGCATATGGTTCTCGATATCAAGCTGATGAAACAGCATAATATAAATACGGTACGTACTTCTCATTATCAAAACGATACAAAATTCCTTGATTTGTGCGATTTGTACGGACTGTATGTAATATGTGAAGCTGACCAGGAGAGCCACGGTTTCGGAATGGTTCCCGGCGAAATCGGTATAATCTCAAATCCCGAATGGGAAGCGGCATTTGTAGACAGAGCCGCGCGCATGGTTGACCTTGATAAAAATCATCCCTGCGTAATTATGTGGTCGCTCGGAAACGAATCCGGTTTTGGTGAAAATCAGAAATCCATGATTCGCTATATAAAATCCGCTGACCCGCAGAAACGTCCTATTCATTATGAACCGGCAGGAAATAACCCGGGAATGGACGTTGATGTTGTAAGTTTCATGTATCCGTCATTCGAGGAGCTTGAAAAACAGGCAAAGTCTGATGATATGCGTCCTTACGTTATGTGCGAGTATACTCACGCAATCGGAAATGGTTCGGGAAGTCTTGCGGAATTTTGGAACTTGATATATAAAAATCCACGTCTTATAGGCGGTTGTGTATGGCAGTGGGCAGACCACGGACTGGCTAAGATAGATGAAAAGACGGGAGAGCGTTTCCTTGGATACGGCGGAGATTTCGGAGATATACGTAATGACGGATTTTTCCACTGCGGAGGTTTTGTGAACGGCGACCGCAGAGTTCAGCCCGACCTTTACGAATACAAAAAAGTGCTTGAACCGGTATATACATATGGATTCAATTCTGAAAACAAGACTGTTACAGCTAAAAACCGTCACAATTTCCAGAGCCTCGGCTATCTTGAAATGAAATACACGATAAAAAATAATTCCAAGGTTATTGATGAAGGCGTATGCGATTTGCCGGATATCCATGCCGGTGATGAAGCGTCTGTATGTGTTGATTTTGACTCATCGCTTTTGAAATCGGTGTCAGGTGAAGAATATTGGCTTGATATTGAATATGTAATGAAAAAATCCACAGCTTGGGCGGATAGAGGTCATATTGTAGCAAATGCTCAGTTCAGACTGCCGCAGTCATCTTCTGCCATGATAGGTATTCCGTCATCAATTGATTCGGTATCGGTAAAAGACAGCCTGCTTTCGCTTGAAATCAGCGGCGGCGAATTTTTAATAAGTTTCAATAAAGAAAGCGGATTGATTGAGTCATACAAGTATAATGGTGTTGAATTTATCAGAGAGGGATTAAAGCCTTGTTTGTGGCGTCCGCTCACTGCTACCGATATGTCACGCAATTCGGGAATATGGAAAAATGCGCATTACAATATCTTAAAACCGATGCTTAGTGAATTTTCATATGAAAATGACTGCGATACCTGCCGTGTGCATACAAAATTCGCACTTATTCCGAACGGATATCACGCTTCAATCGAATGTACAGTGAATTATACCATATACGGAAACGGAACTGTTGATGTTGATTCAATTTTTGAGCCGCTTTATGAAAATCTTGCGTCAGTACCGAAAATCGGATTCCAAATGAAACTTGAAGATAAATTCGATTATATGAGCTGGTACGGCAGAGGTGCACATAACAGCTATATCGATAAGCAGGAATCGGCATTTGTCGGGGAATATCATGGTACGGTTGACGAGCAGTTCTTCCCGTACATTAAACCGCAGGCACAGGGCAATAAAATGGACTGCCGCTGGATGAGCATATCCACAATGCGCGGAATTGGACTCATGTTCGCGGGCAAGCCTTTAATTAATGCGAGCGCTTACCATTACAGCGATGAACAGATTGAAAATACACGTCACGCTCATGAATTGATACGCGGTGATTTTACCACTGTAAATATAGATGCCGCACAGTGCGGAATCGGAACTGACAGTATCGGTCCGGAAATGCTTGATAAATTCCGTCTTTATATAAATGAGGAAAATAAGAAATTCTCATTCCGTATGACTCCGTATAACCGTCAGAGTGCGGAACCTTGTGAAATATACAGAAAAATGTTCTGAAATATAGAAAGGGGTTAAATTTAAAATGAAATGCAAAATGAATAAAATTGTATCAGCAGTTCTTCTTTGTGCTTTGCTTGCTTCCATGGCGTCATGTTCAGATGGAAGTGATAAAGGTAGCAGCAATACGGAAACTACTTCATCATCAAATTCAGATGTTCAGACTACTGCGGCAGAAAGCGAAACCGCAGAGGATTACGACCCGGATCTTCCTGATGTAAAATACGAGAATTATAATTTCCGTATGCTTACAAATGATTATTCAGCGATGACATGGTCTTTTTCCACAATGGACGTTGAAGAACTAACCGGTGAACCTATAAATGACGCAATTTATAACCGCAATCAGCTTATTGAGGAAAAATACGGCATAACTTTAACGGAAATCACTGTAAATGAGTGGATGACTTTAGACGATATCGCTTTAAAGTCAATACAGAGCGGTGAGGACGCATATGATATAATAATTGACGATACACGAAATGTTCCGGCGCTTATTACTCAAAATATGCTGCATGAAGTTTCAAATGTGCCGTATATAGATATAAATGACCCATGGTGGGACGAAAATGTTAATAAGGAAATGGCTATCGGTGGAAAGACATACTTTTTAGCTGGTGACTATTGCCTCGCTCACTATGACGCAACCTGCGCATTATTCTTCAATAAAAATATGCTCAATGACTTAGGCTTAACAAGTCCGTATGATTATATTAAAGAAGATAAGTGGACATTTGATACTTTCGGTGGAATGTTGAAAAATGTAAGTGCAGACCTAGACGGCAACTCAAAATTTGACAAAAACGACCAGTACGCTATATCATCACTGAGCTTCGCGCTTTTCCCGCAAATGATGACCGCAGCGGAAGAATATTCTGTTTCGCTTGATAAAGACAACGTTCCGTTTATCAATGCCGGAAGTGAACGTTATATAAGTATAGCTCAGCAGTTGGACACAATGTTTAATAATGATAATATACTTTTCGAGGCTATAAAGAATGGAGAGGCTCACCAAACTTCAACAGATATGTTTGTTGAGGGCAGGGTATTGTTCTTCTCTCAGCTTCTCTCAAACTATACTTACATGAGAGAAATGGAAGATGACTATGGAATAATCCCTTATCCGAAGTATGATGAAAATCAGGAAAATTACAGTACACTTGTATTTGGTCCTCCGCTTACGGCAATTCCGATAACAAACAAAAATCTTGAGCGTACAGGAGTAATTCTTGATGATATGGCGGCGGAGTCAATAGACACGCTTATTCCGTCATATTATGAAATCACACTGCTTGGTAAAGCGGCACGTGACGAGGAATCAATTGAAATGCTTGAGTTGCTGTTTGATACACGCTGCTATGACCTTGCTACTTGCTACTGGTGGGATATGGTATATGGATTGTCCGAGCAGATGGCAAGCGGAAATGGTCAACTTACATCATATATTGAGAAAAACCGCAATATTTATGAAAAGCAGATTACGGAATTTTATGATGCCATGGTAGGCAATAACTAATTTTAAAATAATAAAAGCCGCATTATAAAATGCGGTTTTTGTTTTTAATAAAAATTGCTTTTGATATTATTGAGCCGAGGAAACCGCAGAACAATCCGACAATTATACCGCCAATTATATCAGTGGGAAAATGAACGTACAGATAAAGTCTTGAAAATGATATAAGCACAGCTAAAATCAAAGCGGGAATATATATTTTGCGGTCACGGTATGGTTTTGATATAAAAATTAAGGCAAATGTTGAGGCAAAAGATGCCGCGGTATGACCTGACGGAAACGAAAAATCAGAGGGGGGAGAAATTAAAAGTTCGATTGCAGTGTTGATTTCAAATGGTCTTATTCTTGCGACAAGGGGTTTTAATATTATGTTGCAGGTTAATAAATCTATTATTAATGCGGCAGCAACGGCAATTCCGGCAGGTCTGTATTTTTTTGAAACAGTAAGTACAACCGCAAGAATAATCCATATTATACCGCTGTCGCCGAGATGGGTTATAATCGGCATTATAAAATCCCCGAACGCGGTTTTAAAATTCGACTGTATAAAATCAAGCACCGCGAAATCAAAATTATTCATGTAAGGTCCTCATTTAAATTTTATTATTGTAATATTGAAATCAAATCAATTGCAGCATATATATAAGTCTTTTTCCTGCTTTGATTTTGCATACACGGCGGAATATATCTGATTTGATTTTAATATCTTTTGTTCCGCATATCGTTACAATGGAATTGTTATTTAAAATCGGAACGATATTATGGAGCAGAGAATCGACAGGTTTATCCGATAAAAATTCATCGCTTTCCCAATCAGTCATGGTTCCATATGGAATATCGGCAAAAACATAATCGATTTTTTCATTTATATCAGGTGAATTTACCAATATATCATGACTGAATATATCAAATCGTATCTCGGGATTTACCAAATACGGCATAAGTTTTTCTATTGATTTTTCAAGTTCAATGCGCCTTTGCGGGGTTGCTGATTTTTCTGATAAAAATTTATTTGTTGACTTAAGCAATCCTTCTTTTTTTATAAGCGACATATTGCACCGCGCCGCTTCAATACAGTTTTCATTTATATCCGATCCGTATAAACAATTTATCTTTGGCTGACACATCATTCCAAGTACGGTAAGACTGAACGCACTTCCACAGCATGGGTCATATATATTTATTTTGTCCTTGTTAATCAAACGGTATGCTCGTTCAAATAATTCTATGTTAAGTCTTACAGGGAAACATGGCATACCGGAAAAATGCTTTATTATATTTCCGCTTGCCAAAAACGAAAAATCCTGTTTTTCTGTGTACAAATATTCCATAAATTCAATATAATATTATTCTTATTTATTCAGATTAAAAAATCACATACATTCATGTTTTCTTGACCATTGCTCATTTAAAAACTCAATAAGTGGTACAAGTTCAGACTCGTTATCAATTATATAATCCGGAACTTCAAGCGGTTCCTGTATTTTTTTCCTATATTGAGAAGTCCATCTCAGCCATATAGAGGTTATTCCAAACTTATTTGCACCAATAATATCTCGTTCAAGGTTGTTGCCTATCATAACAATTCTACTCTTATCCTTTTCTGAAAGTTCAAGCAGATTCATTGCGGTCTGAAACATTTTTGAATTTGGTTTCGGAACACCTACTTCTTCTGAAATTGCTCTTGCATGAAAGCAGTGCGAGAGTTTTTGTTCCTCATATATGTTATTAAATGACTGTGTGGTTCCGTCCGCAACAAGCGCAATTTTATAACCAAGTGCGTACAAATCGCTTAATGCTTTATGAGCGCCGGGAATCATTTCTGAATGAATAACATCGCCGTTTTCGTTCCGTATCTCAGTACGCTCGTCGATTAAAGTATCGCCGCTGTCAATAAACACGATTATATTTTTCATAACACAGTCCTCATATTTCAGAATTTTTTATTTATATTCTACTACTTTATTTTATCTGTGTCAAGTTTATAACAGTTTGCTAGTTATATCAATAAGAGATTAAAAATCTATTTTGCAAATATTTGATATTATACTTTACTTATAAAAAAATTTATGATATTATATATATTGTACTGATATAGACGATATCACGCCTTTAAATTTATACATTATAATTTTATATTTAAAAAAACAATATATTTTTAATATATTTTGATTCCCGCAATAATATAAATTTTTTATGAGATTAAATGAACAGGAGGAAGAATTAATGTCTTTACCAGTTTTTCTTGAGCAGGAAACATGGCATGACTATGAAATAGAATTTTATTATACCTCAGACAGTTATTATGACCCAGAGATATCCTGTTCTCAAGACAGATTTAGCGTGTGTTTTATAAAAAAACATTTTGATAAACCTGTTGAAAAAAGATTTTTTTCTAAATTATTCGAATCTCACTGGGAATCTCCTCAGGCATATGGCTTTATTGAAAACGGAGCTCTCGCTGCCGTTATTGAAACCGCAGCTGAAAACTGGAACAACAGGCTCAGAATAACGAATATATGCGTACTGCCGGAATATCGTGGGATTGGGTTAGGAAAAGCTCTGATTCAGACGTCATTAAAACGTGCAAAATCTGAGCAAAGGCGGGCTATAATCCTCGAAACTCAATCATGCAATGAAAAGGCTATTGGATTTTATCTTTCTCAGGGATTTACTTTTATGGGGTTCAATTTATGCGAATACTCAAATAAAGATATTGAGAATAAAGAAATCCGAATTGAAATGGGTATGCTGTTGTAAAATAGCTGCCTTTAAACCGATGTATCAAATACATAATAAAGTTACTTACCCGCAATATACTATAATCATAAAAAGCATAAATATATTGATCCTTTTATTTTTTACATAAAAATTTTTTTAAAGGAGTATGGGGAAATGTACATTATCAAAAATTCACGTACCGATTTTGAAATCTGCCTGCCAAAAAAGTCAAGCTGCGTCCGTGAAGCCGCTGATATTCTCGCTAATTACATAGAGAAAATCACAGGGTGCAGACTTGCTTTTACAGATGTAACCGGTTCCGCCTGCGTAAAAAACAAAATTGTACTCGATATCGAGCCGTTTGTAATTCCGCTTGAACATTCCGATAATTTGGAAAATGAAGGATTTGTTATTGCGGAAAAAGACGGCGCAGTATATATTTACGGTGCAAAATCAGAAGCGTTGGTTTACGGAGTATATGAATTCCTTGAAGAATACTGCGGCTGTTTGTGGCTTACTTCTTCTGATGATTACGTACCGAAAAATGACCGGATTGCAATTCCCGACAACACTTTCAATAAACAGCTGCCCGCACTAAATTACCGCGAGGTTTATTACTATGACGCATGGGACTATGATTTCGCACGCAAACAGAAAATTAACGGTCAGGCGTCTGTAATCAAAAACGGTAAACTCGAAGAAGGTCATAAAAACTGGGGATTCTGGTGTCATTCGTTCTTTAATCTGGTTCCACCCGATGAATATTTTGAAACTCACCCCGAATTTTACTCCCTAATTGACGGTCAGCGTGTCCGTGACGGTCAGCTTTGCTGTACAAACGATGAAATGATTGAAATCGCAATCAAAAATCTTAAAAAATTTATGGACGCAAAGCCGGAAGCGATTTATTGGTCAGTCAGCCAAAACGATACTACACGTCAGTGTCAGTGTGAAAAATGCCGTGCGCTTGATGAAAAAGCCGGTTCTCCTATCGGTTCTATCATGTATTTTGTAAACAAAGTCGCTGAAGCGTTTCCGGATAAGATAATTTCTACGCTTTCATATTGGTACAGCCGCACCGCTCCAGTTGAAATCGAAATGCGCGATAATGTTCATATAATGTTTTGCAATATTGAATGCAACCGCTCGCGCCCGATTCAGTATGACCCGTCAAGTGAAAGCTTTGTCCGCGATATAAACATCTGGCGTAAATATTGCGGTAATATTTTCCTTTGGGATTACGACATACAGTTCTCAAATCTTATCTCCCCATTCCCGAATCTGCGCGTACTTGCTCCTAATATGCGTTTCTTCTATGAATCAAATGTACGCTCGATTTTCAATCAGGCAAACCGCGATAAAAAAGGCGAGTTCTGGGCTCTGCGCGGATATATGCTCGCTAAACTATCATGGAATCCATACTGCGATATAGAAAAGCATATGAATAATTTCATCTCCGCATATTACGGCAAAGCGGCTCCATATGTACATAAATATATCGACCTGCTTCATGATGAAATGGAAAAATCAGGTGAAAATCTCTCGATATTCGGTCAGCCTGCCGATGAAAAATTCCTTTCAGAGGAGCTTCTTGATAAATACGAAGAAATTCTCGGAGAGGGCAAAAAGGCGGTTGATGGAGATGATGTTCTCACGCTGCGTGTTGATGAAATCATTCTCGGTGTAGTATACGCACGTCTTAAATCAAAACGGTATAAGAATGAAACTGAACGCGAAGAATATAAAGCATATTTCCGCAGAATCGCTGATGCGATAGGACTTGAAAAAGTCGAGGAATGGACTCAAACCGTTGATATGTTTTTAAACGATAACTAAGTTATATAAAATTTAACCGGACTGTCCCGATTTTGAGACGGTCCGGACTTTTATTTTTTTAAGAAAATTGATATAAGCGCAATGAAATCAGATTATTTTGTAAGAAAACAAATAAAAATTTATTGAACGCGGGTTAAATTATAACTATTGGTTTAATTAAATCGGCAGGTTTTTCTTTCATTAACTGCAAGGCTTCCGGTAAATGCTCAAATCCATTGAATTTATGAGTAAGCATTTTGCCCGGGTCAAGCCGCTTTGTCTCAAGTAATGATACTAACTTTTCCATTCTGAGACGTCCACCGGGCATAAGTCCGCCAGCTATGGTTTTATGCCCCATTCCAAATCCCCATTCTACACGAGGAATTTTTACATAGTCGCCGCTTCCGAGATAATTGACATTGCCTATTACACCGCCGGGTTTCAGCATTTTAATCGCATCGATAAAGGTATCATTGTCACCTCCGGCAACTATTACTCGGTCTACTCCTTTACCGTGCGTTTTTTCAAGTATCTGCTCAACTATGCTGCCCTCACGGTAATTTATTATATCGGTTGCGCCGTATTCCTTCGCAAGCGCAACGCATTTCGGACGTGAGCCTACTGCGTATACATATGATGCGCCTTTTAATACCGATGCGGCAACGGACATAAGCCCTACCGGTCCGATACCAATTACACATACGCTGTCGCCGTATTGAATATTTGCAAGCTCTGCTCCATGGAATCCGGTAGGAATCATATCGCTGAGCATTACAGCAGCGGCAGGGTCAACGGAATCAGGTAGAAGTGCCAAGTTTCCGTCAGCGTCATTTACGTGAAAATACTCTCCGAAAA
>CALWTV010000156.1 GCA_944384555.1 uncultured Clostridia bacterium
TAGCAAAATAATATAATCAAATTATGTATTTTATATTTACACTCAGAAATAAATCATATATAATTTATTTGTTTTAATTTTATTAAACTGAATTTATTTTTAATATTTTACAAAGGAGTTATGTAAATATTATGAAAAAGCGGATTCTTACTATACTTTTACTAGCGGGAATTTTACTGAATTTCGTGGCGTGTGCATCATCGCAACCATCTAACACCACTACCCAACAAAATAATTCCGATGCCAACAACATAAGCGAAAGCACAACAACCGACGCTCAAACACAGATTGTATTTCCGCATGAAACAAAAGATTTTGGCGGTGAGACTTTTAACATTATAGTTGACCGTGAAAATGTAAATCAGCTTGATATAGACGATTTTGATATAACCGAACTTGACGGTGAGGTTTTAAATGATGCAGTGTACCAAAGAAACCTTGAAGTTCAAGAAAAATTCAATGTTAAATTAACATCTTTTCATTCAGACGATATAGTTACAGCAGTTACAAATGCTGTAATGAGTAGCAGTGCTGATTTTGATGCAATGATGCCTCGCCTTATGAATGCCGGAACTCTCGCTTCAAAGGGAATGGGAATTGAATTGTCACAGCAGGAATACATAAGTCTTGATCAACCATGGTGGGATATAAATGCAACAAATGATTTAAGTATAGGCAACAAAGTATATATAATTGCGGGAGATATATTTTATAAACATTATGACGGTACTCCTATGATGATGTTCAACAAAAGAATTCTTACTGATTACGGTCTTGATGACCCATATCAACTTGTAAATGACGGAAAATGGACGCTTGAAAAATTTAATGAGATGGCAGCAGGCGTTAAAACTGACCTTGACGGAAACGGGAAATTTGATAAAGAAGACATGTTCGGATTTTCCACACAGGCAGACTACGCCCATTCAATGCTTAATGCATGCGGAGTAAAATATTCGTCAAAAGATGAAAACGATTTTCCTGTGATGTCAATCAATAATGAAAAAACCATAGAAGTACTTGATTTAATACTTGAACATTACGTAAATGATACATGGTGTCTGCACCGTGACGGTGCGGCTGCAAGCATGTCACAGTTCTGGGTATTTCCTCAAGGTCATTCTCTGTTTTACTGGGGACTTGCGCGTTATATAAATCTTGGGTTAAGAGATATGGAAGATGAGTTTGGCATTCTTCCACTTCCGAAATACGATGAAGCTCAAGAGAGATATTATCACTTGCCTAACAACTGGCATTCTTACGCATATATGATACCTAAATCAACTGGAAACGTTGAAAGAAGCACATATATATCCGATGCGCTAGGATACTATGGAAGACAGTATATTCTTCCTGCATATTATGATAGTTGTCTTACAAGAAAATATGTACGAGACGACGAATCTGCGGCAATGCTTGATATAATATTTAATTCTGCAACATATGATTTAGGCGTCGTATACGGAATAGGCGGATTTCCAACGCAAATCGATAATCCGATACAGAAAAATGAAATTGATTTTGCATCCAGTTACGCTAAATCAGAAAAATTAATCAACAAAGATTTGGAAAAATTAATAGACCAGTTCTTAGCAATTGAATAGAAATACAAAAAAATAGGAGACGCTTATAATGTGTCTCCTTTTTTATTTTATAAAACATTATCTACGATTTCATGCCCGATTTTACAAAGCAGTTCCGCACATTCAAAATATAGATTTTCACCGAATTTTCCGAAAAATCCATCGCATTCAAAACTGAACATTCCTTTGTATTCGATATCACTAAGTGTTTGCGCAAAATCCTTAAAATTTAAAATGCCCAATCCGGGAGCAGTATGCATATCTGATACTGCGTTATTGTCATGAACATGGAGAATTTCAAGTCGATTTCCTAAATGGCGTGCCATATCCGACATACCTGTTCCGGAAATTGCCGCGTGTCCGGTATCAAGGCAAGCCGCAAACAATTTTTCACCTGCTGCATTGTTTAATTCATCTATGTAAAAAATCATTTCTTCCACACTGCTGCATACGGTAGGAACCAATTTTTTCAATTCCGGGTCATACCCGAACATATTTTCAATTCCAAGCGTTACCCCATACTCTTTAAATGTCGGAATAAGCGCTTTAAAATAATCCATGTTGGTTTTGACTGCATGGTCATTATTTCTGCCGTGAATACAACCTCTCGGCATTATGGGATGAATTACGATATACCTGCTTCCCATAAATGACGCCGCCTTAATACATTTTTCAGCACAGTCAAGCGGAATTGATTCAACTCCTGACGGCATTGGCGCATGGACTTGAAAAATCTCTACTCCATTAGCACGCGCACATCTGCCTATATCCTCAAAATATTTGCGGAATTCATCATCATTGTATGAAGTAAATATTTCGTGGTTTGGCTGAAAATTAAACATACCGAAATCAAGTCCATCAAATCCAGCTTCTGACAATAATTTTATAGTCTGTTCATAGCCTATTCTGTCTGTAAGATAAGATATTGATGTACATATTTTCATCAAGCATCATTCCTTTCACCATTTATCACATTAAAAATAATATACAATATATATGTCATTTTGTCAAGTGAAAACTTCATATGTAAAACATCAAATTTATTAATTATAATTATTTTTCTATATTATATGATAGTTTATCATAATGACAATTACAACAATATGTGATATTATTAATAAATAAAGAACTTTATACAATTGAAATATTAATATATTAATAAAAATAAAAGGAGATTAAAAAATGAAAAAAATAGCGACAATTTTAACGGCGGTAGCTATGTCCGCAGTTATCGCATCAGGAATATCTGCGGCAGATGTAAAGGTTATATCTGCAAAAGCAGATGACTACAACGCAAGTTATCTTCCCGAATACGCAATTGATGGAGACACTGAACAATTCTGGCACACAGAATATGAAGGCACAGTTAATCCGCTCCCGATTTCAATTGATTTTGAGCTTGACGGAACATATATGGTTGACAGTGTGACAATACTTCCCCGTCAAGACGACAGCTACAACGGCCTTATATATGTATTCAATGTATATGCTTCAACTGATGGTGAAAATTTTACTCTTGCAGCTGAAAATGTTGAATTTGAATATACAAAGGATCCTCAGACAGCTGAATTCGAGCCATTTGAAGCAAAGTATCTCAGAATAGAAGCGCTTGACACTGAAGGTGGATTTGTTTCCATAAACGAATTTACCGTTACTGGTGAACCGGTTGCTGCTGAAACTGAAGCTCCCGCTGCTGAGGAAACAACCTCTGCTGCTGAAACTGAAGCTCCTGTTGCTGAAACAGTTGCAGAAACAGAGGCTCCCGCTGAAACCGAACCGGCTCCTCAGACAAGTGATATTGGACTTGCAGTTTCCGCACTTGCTCTCACAGCCGGCGCAGCTGTTATTTTCACAAAGAAAAAGTTAAGCAAATAATCAAAAAGCCGAATAACTGAATTTATCCTGCAATAAAAATAATATTGCAGGATATTTTTTTGCTTAAAATATTATATACTATTATTTAATTGAGCAAAAATCCAGTTTTATAATTATATGGAGGTTTTTATGAAACTTAAATACCACATAATAGGCTTCATATTTGTATTGATTATAGGCTCAGCCATGCATTTTGTATATGAGCTGTCCGGCAAAAATCCGATTGTTGCATTGTTTGCGCCAGTGAATGAAAGCACATGGGAACATCTGAAATTATTGTTTTATCCTATGCTTGCGTTTAATATTATTGAATATTTTATTTACGGCAAAGACTATGAGAATTTCGTTGCGGTAAAAGCTACCGCGCTGATTATAGGAATGTTCGCAATAACCGCATCATTTTATACGTATACAGGTATTATCGGGAAAAACTTTCTCGCGGCAGACATATTAACATTCGTTATTGGAATTGCGGCGGCTTTTATATATTCATATTATAAATTGGGAAATGGAAATTCTACCACTGCAAATATAATAGGAATTGTTTTGATTATAGTATTTATATTCATGTTTACTATATTTACATCATCTCCTCCGCAACTTCAAATTTTTGCAGACCCACTGGCTTAAATTCAACATTTAATTATAAATAAACATAGTTATTAAATCAAAATTTTAAAAATTTCAATAAAAAATATATATTTATGAAAAAAATTGTGATATAATTTTAAAATAATAAATAAGGAGGAAAAAATATATGACTAAAAAATTTTCCCGCATTTTATGCATAATGCTTACCGTTTTAATTATTATATCGGTAATTCCAGCCACAGTTTTTGCTGATGATGCAACACCTGAATCCGAGGAAAATAAAATTTTTCTTGCACTCGGTGACAGCTTTTCAACTGGATATGGACTTGAAGGATATACAGCTTCACCAGCTCCATACGCAAAAGACAGCTTTGTAAATATAGTCGCTCAAAAGGGTGGCATGGACGCGATAAATTTTGCCGTTGACGGACTTACATCAGAGGGACTTGACAGCATGCTAAAAGAAGCTGCCGCAGATACGTCAAGCGAATTGTATAAAGCAATACAATCAGCATACATAATTGATATAACAATCGGAGGAAATGACCTTCTCAAAGCACTTTTTGAATCTCTCAGCACAGCTTTCGGAATAAGTGAAGTTAATTCTGAAACATTAGAAAGCTTAAAAAATGAATTTTTATCCCTGACGGAAGGTTCTACAGATACTGATGTTTTAGCCAAACTTCGTCTATTAGTTGATACACTAAATGAAGCCAAAACTCAAATTGAACCTATCGCTAAAGAATTTTCTGAAAATCTCTCAAGTATAATAAAACAACTCAAAGAAATAAATGCTGATGCAGTTATAATTGTTCAGACAATTCCAAATCCATATGCGCACATGGTTCCTCAAATAGCAGATACCGCAGATAGTGGAGTTTGTGCCATTAATAATGTAATAACTGAAAAAGAAGCAGAATTGGGATATAAAACCGCAGATGTATATACCGTTTTCAAGCAGGCAGATTCAGTACTTACAAATGCGTCTGCGCCTGAAACTTATCTTGACCCTCACCCAAATAAATACGGACACTCCCTTATAGCTGACGTAGTGCTTAAAACAGCCGGAATTGAAGCACTTGAAAATACCGATATACCTGAGCTTGAAATAGAATTTTCAAAATCATATTCAGACATAAAGGAAACCGACTGGTATTACGATACCGTATCTGAATTAATTGACAAAGGCATATTAAATCCCGAATTTAATGAAGCTTTTAATGGCGACAGCGAAATAACAAAAGGCGAAGCTTTAGAAATGATTGCAAGTGCTCTGAAGCTGCCGGTAACAATTGAAACTCTTAAAGAAGCAAACCTTTTACCTGAGGATTTTGACGAATCAGCGAAAATTATGCGTCAAGAACTGTTTGTAATGATTTATGATATAATGGATATGACCGAGTCATTCGGCGGTATCCCAAACAAAAAAAATATCAGTGATTTTACCGACAGCTCATTTATAGCTGAGCAGGCTATTGAGCCTATCACAGTTCTTTACACTATTGGCGTAATCAAGGGAAGCGGAAATGCAAGCTTGAAACCCGCTGATTTTGCTACAAAAGCTGAAACTGCTCAGATTATATATAATCTTACAACTTATTTATCAGTCAGAGTATAAATTTTTAATAAAAGGTAGTTAAAAAATGCAGTTATACGACAAATACATCAAACGCGCGCTTAAAATGGGCGCTTCAGACGCAGTACCGTTTAAAATAGCGGATATATGCTTTGACAGCCGAACATTGCTCAAATGTATGTATGGTTGTGAAGACTGGGGAAAAAATCACACCTGCCCGTCAAGAGCGGGAAGTCCGTCAATGGCGGAGTACAGGGAGATGTTTTCACGTTATTCATGGGGTATTATAGTCCATACGCATGATAAAGCATTGTCTCAGAAAATTTCTTTCGCGCTTGAGGGAGAGATGTTTGCAGACGGATTATATTTCGCATTTTCACTTTCCGACTGCTCATTATGTAAAACCTGCGCTGCGGTCAATAACGAAGACTGCCGATTCAAAAAAATGGCGCGTCCGGCATTTCACAGTGTTGGAATAGATGTGTTCAAAACAGTAAAAAATCTCGGACTGCCGCTCAATACCCTGATTGACCCGGAAAATCAGGAACAAAACTGGTACAGTGCGGTCTTTGCTGAATAATTTTAAACAGAATAACAGAATAAAGGGAGGACAGATTCCGTATGATTTCTATATCCTCCCTTTAATTATTTATTTTTTGAAATTATATTATCGAAAATCTCACCTAATGCCTCTTCCGGCGTATCATAAGATTTTGTGTACATATTTTTGAATACTGCTTTATATTTATTAGGATTAAACTTATCTTTAAGTATCGTAACTATTTCATCATTTGAAACTTTAAAATATTCGTTTCCGTTTTGACTTAATAAACGTTTACGGTGAATAAATGTATTGCGTTTTGCAAGTCGGCTTTTGAATTCATTTTCACGAAGTTTGGCACGTTCAATATCTCCTTCCATTTTTCCGGCACATATGCAGCCCGCACCAATGGAATATGGATAATTCGGGTGGCGCATATGATGTACATACCGTATTATTTGATAACCACACATTCCGCATACACCCACCGGCTCTCCTAAGTCGCTTATTCCGGTACATTCCCAGCCACTGTGAGGTACATCATCACGTTTCCATAAATTATCATACTCGCTTGTATCGGGGCGGGGATTTTTTTTCGGCTTTGAATTTTTCTGCGATTTGGTTACAGATACTTTTTCAACCTCACTTTTTTCCTGTGGTTCCGAAACCGATATTTTTTCAGACTCGTTTATCTCCGATTCAGAAACAACGAATTCTTCCGTTTGCTCATTATTATTCGATTCTGTATCAGTTTGAGGCAGTTCAATTTTAAGCTGTATATCATTCTGCAAATCCGGTATCTGCTCTGATTCTGTTTCTTCTAATAGTTCCCTATTATTTTCTTCAATACAAGGCTGAGTTATTTCATCGGATTCAGATTTTAATTCGGCAGATTCCTGTTTTTCAGGTTCATTTTCAACATTCTTTAATCTGTTCCACAAATCGAAATCATAATCCATCGAAATAGGCTTTACGTTTTCACCGAACTTCACCATATAGACACCACGTTCAGGTACAATATCTGAAATAACGCCCTCTCCGAATATAATATGCCCTACCTTTGAACCCACTTCTAGTTTTTTTGGTGCAGAATAATCATCTTTCTGAGCCAGTTTCATCATGTCATCAGACGCTGACTTTGAAATTTCGCCTATTCTTATATAATTTTCTTCACCCATCTCCACTAAAAAACGTGAAGGAGTCTTGCTTTTACCGTCATTGTTCTGACCTGCTCCCTCGGAATCGGTAAGATACAGCCGCTTCATAGCGCGGGTAACGGCAACAAAGCAAAGACGGCGTTCTTCCTCAAGTCCTGCCTCTTTGCGCTCCTCAAGTGAACGTCCCGACGGAAAAATACCGTCAGTCATTCCAACAACAAAGCACACCGGAAATTCAAGTCCCTTTGAGGCGTGTATGGTCATTAGCTTAACTTTGTCTGGATTATCCTCTTTATCGACACCGTTAACACTCATCATGGCGATTCTTGACAAAAATTCACTCAGCGATAAAAATTCCGGCGGTGCTTCATCATAGATACTTATTTTTTCATTTGAACGCTCCTGATCAAGAGTCATCTTTTTCAGCTCGCTTATATTGTCAAGTCGCTCCATATTGCCCGCTTCTCTGATATATTTTTCATATCCGCTGTCAACTAAAACCCGATTTAAAATTTCCGAAACTGCTGTTTTATCAACTATGGAACGAATTTTTTCAACCATATTGATAAATTCATATATACGGCTGCGTGAAAATTCAGGGATATCGGCATATTTTTTCAAAGCTCGATACATGGAAATCCCCTCGTTTTGAGCGATTGATTTCAACATCATGACACGTGATTTTCCGAATCCCCGCCTCGGAAGATTTATTATTCTCATAAGCGCTTCGTCATCATCATGGTCAATTATTTTCAAATAAGCCAATGCATCGGCAATTTCCATACGCTCAAGAAATCGAACAGAACCGGGCAGTTCATAAGGAATCTTTTCATAATTGAACGCGCTTTCTACAAACTGTGATAAAAATCCCGCGCGGTATAAAATCGCAATATCTCCGAACTTGTATCCGTTTGAAACCAAATACCTAATCTGACCGACAATCATCGCGGCTTCCTCATGCTCGCTTTTTGCGTGAAGATGAATTACGCTGTCACCTTCAACACGCATTGGACGCAGTGATTTTTTTATGCGGTTTTTGTTTTTGTCTATAACACTATTGGCAACTTTGAGTATCTGTGGAGTAGAGCGGTAATTTTTATCCATAATAATAGTTTTTGTGTTTGGATATGTTTTATCAAAATCAACTAAAATCTCCACCTTTGCACCGCGCCACTCGTATATATTCTGGTCGGGGTCGCCTACTACAAATAAATTTTTATGTACCTCGCTCAGCATATCAATAAGTTTCATCTCACGCCTTGAGGAATCCTGAAACTCATCAACCATTATATAATGGAGCCGCTGCTGCCATTTGAGCTTTACATCAGGATAACGTTCGAACAGCACAAACACAAAATTAACAAGGTCATTGAAATCAAGCGCGAAATTTTTCTTCTGACGCAAAAGGAAACGCCGGATTATCTCATCATTGAGATTATCTTCGGTAAAATCGTCATTATCACTTCTTGACAGCATTATATCTACATATGAGGTATCGGATTTTTTCTTGTCAATTAGGGAAATTATTTTTTCAAATGAAGCGTAATCAAGTTTTAAATCAAGTTCACCGTATATTTCCTCGATTATTTTTTTGCGGTCGGAATTATCTATTATCAAAAAATTCTCAGGATAAAAAAGACGCCCGATATCCTCACGCAATACCCGAACGCAGAATCCATGATACGTAGTTATAAGAGAAGTATCATTTCCGTCACCGATAAGAGCACGCACACGCCGTTTCATTTCGCCAGCCGCTTTATTGGTAAATGTAACGCACAGCACGTTTCCGGGATGAATTCCCGCCGCGCGTACAAGATAGGCATATCGATGGGTAAGCGCTTTCGTTTTGCCCGAACCAGCACCTGCAACTATTCTGACAAAACCCTCTGTGGCAGTTACTGCCTGTTTCTGTTCCTCATTTAGTCCGCCTAATATTCTCTCCATTCTATCCGTCACACCCAATCAATCATTTAGTAAATTTATTATACAACAATATCGCCTCCAAAACAATAGAAAATATCATGTAAAAACTAAAATGTAATATCTCAGAGAAAAAACGTAAAAAACAAAAAAATAACATTTATTATATTGTATTTGCTGAATATTTATTGTATAATATATTGTAATTGCGAATTTTTATTCATAAGGAGCTATGTAATATGGAAAAAATCAGAATTGGAATTGCCGGATATGGAAATCTCGGACGTGGCGTTGAATGTGCGATAATGAACAATCCCGATATGGAACTTATCGGTGTTTTTACTCGCAGAAATCCTGCTGATGTGAAAATTTTAACATCTAATGCCAACGTATATTCAATGGCTGAAGCTGACAAAATGACTGATAAAATTGATGTAATGATAGTATGCGGCGGTTCTGCTACCGATTTACCCGTTCAGGTACCTGAGCTCGCCAAGAACTTTAACACAATAGACAGCTTTGATACTCACGCAAAAATCCCCGAGTACTTCGCCGCAGTTGACAAATCTGCCTCTTCAAATGGTCATGTAAGCATTATTTCCGTAGGCTGGGACCCGGGTATGTTCTCACTCAATCGTCTTTACGCAAACTGCATTCTTCCTAACGGAAAGGACTATACTTTCTGGGGTAAAGGCGTAAGCCAAGGTCATTCTGATGCTATTCGCAGAATTGAAGGCGTAAAAAACGGCAAACAGTACACTATTCCCGTAGAATCCGCTGTTGAAAAAGTTAGAAACGGTGAAAATCCCGAATTGTCAACACGTCAAAAACATATAAGAGAATGTTTTGTTGTTGCTGAAGAAGGTGCAGATTTAGCAAGGATTGAACGTGAAATAAAAGAAATGCCGAATTACTTTGCAGATTACGATACAACTGTACATTTCATTACTGAGGAAGAATTAATCAAAAACCACAGCGGACTCCCTCATGGCGGTTTCGTTATCCGCAGCGGAAAAACCGGCGCGTCAATGGAAAATAATCAGATAATTGAATATTCGCTTAAGCTTGACTCAAACCCCGAATTTACCGGAAGCGTACTGGTTGCATATGCAAGAGCCGCTCACAGACTCGCAAAATCAGGTGTATGCGGAGCTAAAACCGTATTTGATATTGCTCCCGCTATGCTTTCTTTAAAGTCAGGTGAAGAATTAAGACACGAAATGCTCTGATTTTATAAAAATTTTTAAACCGCATACGGCACGTGAATAAAAGCGTGCCTTTTTGCTGCGCTTTTATGTATTATCTATTGTAATTGCCTTGATAATTTGCTACAATCTATATTAAGAAAAATAAAATTTAAAGGAGATGGATTTTAACTCTATGAACCGTATTTTTTCAAAAAATTTATTAAAAAGAACTGTTTCATCACTGCTTGCGGTAATTTTTATAGTGTCATGTTTTACGGGCTGTTCTCAAACTCCGTCTGAAAATAATTCAAACAAAAACAGCGATGGAAGTTTCAGCGTGACCGACCAAATAGGAAACACTGTCGAATTTGAAAGTGTGCCCGAAAAAATCGTTTCAGTTTATTATATCTCAACCTCATTGATTGTCGCGCTTGGAGCAGAGGATTCCCTTGTCGGCATAGAAATGAAGGCGGATACCCGAGAGCTTTATAAACGTGCCACGCCTCAATTGCTTGAACTTCCTGCGGTAGGCTCTGGAAAAGAAATAAACATCGAATCAATAGCGGAGCTTGCACCTGATGTGGTAATTATCCCGAAAAAATTATCAGAATCGGCAGATGCTCTCAAACAGCTTGGAATTGATGTTATTGTGGTAAACCCTGAATCGCTTGATGAGTTCAGAGAATGTGTTTCCCTGCTTGCTGAAGTCACTGGAAAAACCGATACTGGAAAATCACTGCTCGAATATTATGACAAAATCACAAATCAAGTTACCGAAAAGATTGCCGGAGCAGATTCATCAATCGCAGTTTATCTGTCATCTGCAAGCGATTTTCTAAGTGCCTGCACCTCTAATATGTATCAGACCTATCTCATTTCAACCTCAGGAGCAGAATCTGTTTCCGCAGAAATTGAAGACACGTATTGGAAAGTAGTTTCGCCCGAACAAATCGCACAGTGGAACCCCGCGTACTGGTTTACGGCAACCGACGCATCATATTCCGCTGACGATATCAAAAATACCGAGGGACTGAGTGAAGTCGAAGCTGTAAAATCCGACCGCATATATGAAATTCCCTCAGCAATTGAACCGTGGGATTATCCTACATCATCATCGGTACTCGGACTTTTATGGATGTCGCATATACTCCACCCGGAACTTGTCAGCCGTGACGACTATATAAATGAAGCTAAAAATTTCTACAAAACATTCTTTGATATTGATGTAACCGAAGCTGATTTGGGAATAGAAAATTAATGCTTTAATGAAATTCAAAAACTATATACTGCCCCTGCTGATTTTAGCCACGCTGATTATAATATCGCTTTTAGCCGGAAGATATTCGATATCCGTAAACGATATCGCAGATATTATTTCCGGCAAATGCGATAATCAAATGACAATAAATGTATTTACACAAATTCGTTTACCCCGAACTATACTTGTGGTATTATCTGGTGCCGCACTTGCTTTGTCCGGTTTTGTGTTTCAGAATATATTCAAAAATCCGCTTGTTTCCCCTGACGTTTTGGGAGTAGGCAGCGGCGCCTCTATCGGTGTAATTTTATCAGTAATCATGCCTGTTTCGGCTTTATCTAACTCAATGTCAAGTTTATTATCATTTTCAATGCCGTTTGCATTCGGTATTTTCACTGTTACAGTGTCACTTCTGCTTTCCGCGGCGGTCGGAAAATCTAACGGAAACGGGATTTACAACATGGTAATAAGCGGTATAATTATAAGTTCAATATGCAATTCTGTTATCATGATTTTAAAATTTACCGCAGACCCCGAACGTCAACTTGCCGCAATAGAATACTGGCTGATGGGCAGTTTTGCTAATTGTGTTTTTTCCGATGTATATGCGGTATTTCCGATTATCCTTATATCAGTGATACTTCTTTATATAATGCGTGGGCAAATCGCACTTTTGTCGTTCGGTGACGAGGAAGCAATGTCACTCGGAGTGTCTGTAAGTCGCGTCAGAATAACAGGAATTTTAATTTCAACTTTGCTTGTGAGTTCAGTAGTATCGGTTGCCGGAGCCGTATCATGGATAGGACTTATAGTACCTCACGCAGTCAGAATAATTTTCGGGGACAAATACCGCATGAATTTTACTCAAACTATAATCTGCGGCGGAATTTTACTGCTGATATCCGATATTTTAGCACGCTCCTTGTTTTCAGCAGAAATCCCGATAAGCATACTCACTACATTAATCGGAGCGGGATTTTTATTTGTATTTCTCATCACACAGCGGAGGAAATTTAAATGATAATCCAGCTTGAAAATATCTGCGTAAAAATCTCGCGAACAGAAATTCTCAAAAATATATCGATAGATTTAAGC
>CALWTV010000157.1 GCA_944384555.1 uncultured Clostridia bacterium
CATAAACCTAATGCGATAATCTCCCTCAATTTCATTGCATATTCTTTCAAGCAGTACGGATATATCAATATTTTCAAATTCTTTTCCGTATGAATTCACATTTTGCCCAAGTAATGTTATGTCACGATACCCATCTCTGACCAATTCATCGATTTCGCTCAAAATTGAGTTAATATCACGGCTTCTTTCTCGACCACGCACATACGGTACTATGCAGTAAGAGCAAAAGTTATTGCACCCATACATAATTGAAACCCATGCTTTATATGAACTTTCGCGTCTGACCGGCAGCCCCTCGACAATTGAACGCTTTGATTCCTCGTCATTATCCTGCGCAAACTGACGCTTTTTTTTCATAAGCGCATTAAATACAAATTCCGGCACTCTGTCGATTGATGAAGTACCAAACACAAAATCCACATACGGATAACTGAATTTAAGCTGCTCCATTCGATATTTCTGTGCAGTCATGCACCCGCCCACGCCGACAATCAAGTCAGGATTTTTTGCTTTCAAGTGCTTATACTGCCCGATTATACTGAGCGCTCTTTTTTCAGCGTGTTCACGAATCGCACATGTATTAACCATAATCAAATCAGCTTTTTCCGGTTCAGATACGATAATATATCCCATAGCTTCCGCCATTCCAGCCAATTTTTCGCTGTCTGCTTCATTTTGCTGACACCCGAACGTTTCAACAAAAGCATATCTCGGTTCAGAAGCTTTAATTATTTCACGTGCACGAATAATATAATCGCTGCTCAGGTTCAAATGAGATACATTATTTTGTGATATAATGTTGTTTTCTGTCATTTTGTGTACTCGTTTCGTTATTATTTGTCTTGTTAGCTTTATTATTTTTATCTATAACTTTATTGTAAATCAAAATTCCTATAATACTTAAAATTCCCACCACTGCAAAAATCGATACAGTAAATAAGATATTTCCTTCCAAGATTGTACTTCCTATATAAGTTGAAGAAATTACAGATGGTATACGCGCAAAAGTTGAAATAACAAGCATACGCCGCAGTGATATTCCCGTAAACGGCGCAAAATAAGTCAAAATATCCTTCGGCGTTCCCGGAATAAAGAACAATAAGCCTATAAGAACATCTCTTTTCGCAGGATTATGGAGAAATTTCAATTTGTCAAAAACACGCGAATCCATAAACTTATCTACGAAATCATGTCCGAATTTTTTTACGCATAAAAACACAATCAAAGTTCCTGTAATAACTCCGATTAAGCATACCGCAGTTCCGCCCCATGCGCCGTATAGCACACCCATAATAATTTCAATCGGTTCCCCGGGGATAACCGCAAAAATAACCTGCGCAATCTGCAAGAGAAGCATTATTGCCAGTCCGCCCGCTCCAAGTGAATTTATCCATTGTTCAAATTCAGCGCGTTTTGATGCGTCAGATAATTCAGCAACTTTCGGAAACAGGATTACAGTCGCGGCAATACAAATTACCGCAAAAATCAATATTATTGTTATCTGAATAATCCTGCGTGTTTTCTCATTTGAATTTTTATCAGTCAATTACAGACTCCTTTTTATGACTATCTATAATTTTATTTATCCGCTAATGTAAATTTATCACCATACAGTTCAAAGCGAGATTCGTTTTTAAGACCGTCAGTCAGTATTATTTCATTTTTATCAGTAATAAATACTGCCTCGAATTTAATCGGACTTGTTTTATAAAATTCAAGAGATTTATCAACTCCCATAACAAACAGCGCGGTCGAAAAAGCGTCTGCCGCCGAACCATTATTGCATATAACCGCAACACTGCGAAGTCCACTTGATGCAGGATAACCGATTTTTGGGTCAAATATATGGTGATACCGAACTCCGTCTGATATCATATAACGTTCATAATCTCCGGACACTGCAACGAATCCGCTGTCAAGCGTCACATATCCGGCAACAGCTTTACTATCATCAGGGTCACGGATACCAATTTTGAACGGTGTTCCGTCAGTCTTTTTGCCAAATACCCCTACATTTCCCCCCATTGAAATCAAACCGTATTCTATATCAGTAGATTCAAGATATTCCAAAACTTTTTGAGCCGCATAACCTTTTCCGATTCCACCGAGGTCGATTGAAAGCTGAGAATCTTTTTTAGAAACTCCCTCATCTGTTATCTCTACCTTATCCCAGCCTACATGAGAAAGCGCTTCGGTGATTTTCTGAGGTGCGGGAGGTGCTGAAGCATTCTTTATATCCCATAAATCTGTCAAAATTCCTACTGTCGGGTCATATGCCCCGTCAGTCATATCGCTTATTTTAAGCGCAGTTTCAAGAATGTTTTCAAATACTTCATCAGGCTCAAGCATCATATCAATATCAGAATTAAATGAGGCAGTATCGCTTTCTGGGTTTGTACGTGATATTTTTTCCTCTATGTCTGATATAATTTCGGCGCATTTCTTTTCCACTTCTGAAATCTCCTTGTCAGACACAGAACTGGTTTTTGCAAGCCGCATATCTATTAACGTGTCCATATAAAACATTCTGCTGTCACAGTATACTGGCGGCATTTTTGAACAAGAAGAAAACAGTATCGGCAACATAATAATCAATGATAAATATACACTATACTTTAATAATCTCATAACTCAACCTGTTTTGTGCAATTCTCTGTTTATGCTTTTAAAAAATGATTTTTTCATCAAAAAACACAGTATAATTCCGGTAAAAATACCGCTTATCACTGCGGCTAAAATCAGCCACGGAAGATATGATGCAACTCCGATACCAACCGTAAAAATCGCTGATATAAGCTGACCGATATTATGAGCAGTGGCAGAAGCAACGCTCACTCCAATCCAGCTAAATCTTCCTTTCAGTATATACTTAAAAAGAAGTATCACCAAAAAAGACATTGCCGCTCCTGACACCGAAAACAAAAAAGACATCACTCCTCCAAAAAGCAGCGACGATATCAAGATACGGCAAAATGAAATTGCCGCTCCATCGATATCGGATATACAAAATACCGCATAGACCGTAACAATATTTGCAAGTCCGAGCTTAAATCCGGGAATCGGCATAATAAAAGGAGGAATTAAAATTTCAATATATGACAGCATTAATGCTGCAGTAGTCAAAATTCCACAAACTGCAATTCTTCTTGAAACCGAGAATTTATTTTTTCCCGAAACATCATTATTGAATGACGAAATCCGCATAATTTTTCTCCTCAAAATCAGATTTTATCTCCACAATCAATCTTCCAGCCGCACATACAATAGAACTTCCGGATTTTGATATGGGAGGAGTTTTAACGCAGATTTGATTTTCGCAGTCAGATTTTGCAACTGAAGCTTTTCCGTTTTCAATTTTTACAGTATAATTATGACCTCCGCACTCAATTTCGATATTTTTATCTATGTCAAGCGGATACTCATAAACAATATTTTCACCGGTATCCGTAATTTCAACATACATTGAATCAGACTCTCTCAAAAAAGCAGCAGAAAGTATCGGATAAAGCAATGCGATAATTAAAAGCACCGCAATCAATATAACATCAAATACGGTAAGCTTTGTCTTTGGCAAACCCAAATTTGTATTCTTTTCTGAAACTGAATCATTTTTAAACATTACATAAAATCATATTATTTCTTTAAAAATATAAAACATTACATAGAATTATATCATTTTCTGAGTTTTTTAACAATAACCATATTGTAAAAAATCCTCGCATATCATGATTTTTTATTGTAAATTATATTACTATTCCGCCGTTGGGGCTAAGCACCTGACCTGTAATAAACGACGCTCGCTCAGATGATAAAAACAGTATTGATTCTGCTATATCACGCGGAGAACCGATTTTTCCGAGAGGGGTTTCCTCGCATAGCTGTTCTTTTGTCAGTTCATCAAGTGAGGCGTTCATGTCCGTATCGATTACTCCCGGAGCTACGCAATTCACACGTATTCCCGAAGGTCCAAGTTCTTTTGCAAGTGATTTTGAAAGTCCTATCAATCCGGCTTTTACTGTGCTGTAATGTACCTCACATGACGCACCTGTAATCCCCCATATTGATGATACAAAAACAATGCTTCCGCTTTTATTGTGAATCATATCCGGAACAACAGACTGAGCTGTATAAAATGCACCACTCAAATTTATTCTCAGCATTCTCTCCCAATCAGCCTGAGATATATCTGTAAAAAGACTGAACTGCGATATTCCGGCATTGCATACAAGAGCGTCAATCAATCCAAATTTTTCATGAACGATATCAACCGATTTTTTTATATCTGAAACATTACCTATATCCGCTTTTATTTTAAGCGCACCGGTTTCAATTGCTATTTTTTCCGCGTCAGCGTCTGATTTTTCATATATAAAAGCGGTATTATACCCTTCTTTTGAAAACAGACGTACAGTTTCCGCTCCTATTCCTCTCGAACCTCCAGTTATCAGTGCCGTCTTATTCACGCAAATATTCCACCTTCTTATTTTTTATTACTTATTTTTTTATATTATATCATATCCTCGCACATTTTGCAAAATTTATTTTTATTCCACACTTTTATATAATCAAAATATCAAAAATTATATTCAATAAATATTTAAAATGTATTGATAAATAAAGTAAAATCTGATATCATTACTTCAACACATGATTGAAAATAAACTTATGAAACTATATAACTAAAGGAAGTGAAAATTATGCCCACAATGTATGTAATGGGAAGAAATCATCTCGATTTGACATGGCGCAGATGCTTTGAACGTTATTTTTCTCATGAAGGTTACGTAATACGTCCATACTCCGAAATAGAAGAACAGCTTCTTGACTGGTGGTTCGACAATATTGAAAAAAAAGACATGACATATGAAATCGAGCAAACTATTACATTACGTAAATATTTAGAGCGTAATCCAGACGCGGAAGACAGAATACGGACACTTATCAAAAGCGGCAAGCTGAGAATTTTAGGCGGCGGTGAATCCGTAATCGACTACAATCTACCTGACGGCGAAGATATCATACGAAACCATTTTTACTCTCGCAGATATCTCAAAGAAAAATTCGATACAGTACCTAAATTTGCTGCTTGTCCCGATACATTCGGTCTTTCCGCAGGTTTGCCACAGCTTTTCCGACAACTTGGATATACTGGAATTTCTACATATGCACGTGTATTTCAAGGAAATAAACCGATTTGGGAAGGTATTTCCGGCGATAGAATCGCGCTTGACACGGCTAAAGTTGCAAACGTAGGACTCGCAGATTTCGTAAAATATCCGGCTTGCTCTTTATGCCACGGCGAAGGTTGCCCATCATGTAACGGCACCGGCTTTGATATAAATTATCGTAATTTTACACAAAACGGCGGTTTTGCGGGATTTGAAAATTTCGTAAAGAATTACCGCAAAAGCACCGATGACGACATGGTAATAATGTTCGGCTCTGAGGAAGTACTCGAACCTGATAATTTCTATGAAATGTTTAAAAAAATCGCAGCTGAAAACGGATATGTACTTAAATTTTCCGGTGCGGAAGAACTTATACAAGAAAAATTCGGCAGCCTGATTAAAGCTGTTGAATCAGACAATATTTCCTCGGAAATGATTGATCCTCGCCCTGAGGGAAATCCTGTTGGTTCCGGCTGTTATGTTTCAAGAATACGTGTAAAGCAGGAAAATCGCAAAATGGAAGCTCTTATGCAGGCGGCAGAAAGATTATCTGTACTCGCCGTTCCGTTTGGGCTTGATTATCCGTCAAAAACTTTTGAACGTTTATGGAATAAAGTTTCGTTCTATCAATTCCATGATGCTATTCCGGCAAGCCATTCCGATTCGGCATATCATGAACTGCTCGATGTTGCGAGAGATATCAGAACTTCCGCAAACCGCTTAATCGGAAAAGCCGCCGCAAAAATAATTCCCCATATAAATATAGAAAATAAAGACGGCACACCGTTTGTTGTTTTCAACACTTTAGGATATGATGTCAAAAACGCATCACTTGAAGGAATTATCCGCACAGAAAAATACTGCGATGATATTAGCGGCTATATAGTTGCTCCTGACGGTAAAAAAATTATTGCCGATGAAATTCTGCGCTCTGACAATTACGGCGATACTTCATTTGTAATTAAATTCAAAGGCGACGTTCCCGCTTTAGGCTATACCGTTTTCAGATTTGTAGCTGAAACAGAATCTAATGAAATTATATCTGCTGATAAATCCGCCTGCCGTTCAATCGAAAATGAAAAATATTTGATAAAATTAAGCAGATTCGGCATTGAGGAAATCTATGACAAACAACTCGGAAAAACAATAGCTGTTGACGGCGTATGCTCGCCATATCTCGAAGAAGATGCAGGTCATCTCTGGGGACGTATGTCTATCCGCGGCTATTCCGAACGCGCAGACAAGCCGTTCAGCGTTGATTTTATGACTCCATCTCACAAATATGCGGTAAATGTCACCACCGAAATAAAACCGAATTGCCAAAAAGCTTTCATCAGCGTTACATATGACAGGCACGAAGAACGCCTTGAAAATCTTGAATGGAAACTTATAGTAACTTTACACAAAGAGTCTGATTTGATAAATTTCCATATCGACACATTATGGTCAGCACAGGATTTACGTCTTATGGCACGCTTCCCTCTCAATTTCAATGCAAACAACCGCGCTGTTTATGAAATTCCGCTCGGTAGTCTTGAACGTGAATACACTGAAGCGTTTGACGGTCAGCTTGGTTATGCAGATGATTATGCCGCTCTCAGATATGTATGTGTCCATAATGACAGTGATGATTATACATTCGCTTTATACAATACCGGAACCCCCGCTCACCGAGTTATAAACAATACTGTATATGTAAGTTTACAAAGAAGCCCTACCCGTCTGCTCTGCGGATATGATATTGACGAGGCACGTGAAAGCGAACCGAGAAGCTATGATTTTGCGGTATCTTCATGGGCAGGCAATATTGAAAATGGAAATCCTGCAAAAACCGGTTGGATACTTAACTCTGCGTACCCTGTATTTACAGTTTCAGAACAAAATGACGGTGCAAATCTCCCTGAATCCGCGTCATTAATGGAACTTCCAAAAAATGCAGTCCTTTCGGCTTTGAAATATGCCGAAGACGGTTCGGGAATAATCTGCCGTTATTATGAACCTTACGGCAAAGAAACCGAGCTTGTATTCAAAAATGACGTTGCTGAAACTGATATTCTTGAAAGCGGTAATTTATTAGGAGATGCCGGAAAAGTCCATTCACTGAAAAAATTTGGACTTAAAACGTTCAAAATTATCTAAAATTTCTTCAATCAAAATATGGCTTATTATGAAAAAA
>CALWTV010000158.1 GCA_944384555.1 uncultured Clostridia bacterium
CCAGTCGTAAACTTTTGAATCAAATATATATTTCAGCATGTCGCGTGAATCGGTGTTTCTGATTAATTTTGATTCAAGCATTACATCGTACAGGGCAGTGGTTACTGTATCCTGTGAAAATGCGCTCATTGTCTCAAGAATAACGCCCGATTGCTCAGCATTTTCAGTTGTTACTGGAAATGAATAGCATGTAGTCCAGCCATTTGAAACATACGCGCCATAGCGGTCCATACTTTCATATCCTTTAGGCATAGGGAGAACACCAAAATCTTCATCCATATCACGGAGGTTTGTAATTGCACCTATCATATCTGTTAAAAACAGTACGCGATTTTGTTTGAAGGCATTTTCGGAGAGTACGTTGTCTCCTATATAAACGGTCTTACTCTCATTGAAGAATTGATACAATTTGTCAATGACATTAATAGTGCTTTCTTCGGTGCCTTTAATTCTAATTATACCACTTTCATCAACTTCAGCCATTCGCTCTTCAAATAAATATATGTGGTGGTTAATTGCCGCAGTGTTATCAGTATATCCATACAGGTCATTTTCGATATCAATTTTACTGTCACCATCGAGGTCGCGGGTAAAACCGATTACCATTTCGGTGAATATGTCAAAAGTCCATTTACCGTCGCGCACGAGCTGATAAAGGTCATATTCATATCCCTGGTCCTCATATAACTTTTCGTTGAAATATAATGCCTGCACTGCGTAGTCGTCATAGTAATTTATGTCGCCGGAAATTTGATATAGTTTTGAGTTAAAGAGAGTGAAATTTTCTACAATATTGGAATCCCACCACGAGTCACTAGTATTTATTGTAGAAATAGATTTTATATTGAGTAACATGCTCTCAGCCGCGGTATTTGCGGTATGGTCAAGACGTGCGAGTGCGACATCAAAGGAATTATCGTTTGATAATACGGAATTTTTAAGGATTGATATCGGGTCGTTGTTAAATACCGGTGTTATTTTTACATTTAACAGTTCTTCTGTTAATCTGTTTCTCTGATATACAGCATCATGGAGTGCGTCACCGTTTTCCTCTTCGTACCAAATTTCATTTTCTTCAGGCTGATATGAATGACCTCCATTTTCAAAACCGAGAATGCGAAATTCTGCACCATTGTAGTTTTTGTCGGCATGACGCTGTCTTATTATATCCGAAGCTGTTGGTTCGGCCTCTGTATCAGCAGATACTGTTTCTGAGCTGTTTGTATCTTCTCCTGCGGATTGATTTGTACCATTATCATTCGTTGTAGAAGAATTTGAACATGCGGCAGAGCATAACATCAGCATTGCGAGTACGAGAACTGTACATATAGAACGTTTCATGATTGCAGCCCTTTCTTTTATTATTATATTTATATTATATTTATATAATATTTTAATAAAATATATAAATAATATATCATATTAATTATATAAAATCAATATTTTTAAAAAGCTTGTCCGATTTTGCAATAATATAAAAATATTACATATAAAAAAGATACAGTTTACACAAAATAAAACTGTATCTTTGATGAAATTATATATTATTATAGAAAAGATTATTTTTTGTTAAGACTTTCCCAGATACCGCCAAGATATGCCGCACCAAGCGCACGGTCATAAAGACCATATCCCGGTTTGCCGGTTTCTCCCCAAATCATTCTGCCGTGGTCGGGGCGGATATATCCGTCAAAGCCGGAGTCATAAGCCGCTTCCATTATGCGGTACATATCAAGTGAACCGTATTTTGACATATGCGCGGTTTCATTGAAGTCACGTTCGCCTGTAATTTTGATGTTGCGGACATGGAGAAAATGAATTCTTCCCATACTTCCGAAACGGCGAATCATTTCGACTACATCATTATCGGGCGCAACTCCGAGTGAGCCGGTACAGAGAGTAAGCCCGTTTCTTTTACTGTCAACCAATTTTAAGAAACGCTCAAGATTCTGAGTATTTGTGATAATTCTGGGCAGTCCGAAAATTCCCCACGGCGGGTCATCGGGGTGAATTGCCATATTGACACCGCATTCCTCGCAAACAGGAATTATTTTATTGAGAAAATAGCCGAGATTTTCCCATAATTTTTCTTCATCAACTAACTTGTAATCATCAAGCAGTGATTTCATCTGTTCCTGAGTGTAGCTTTCGTCCCAGCCGGGAAGGGATAATTTTTTCTCGTTTGGGTCAAGGGCGAGCACTTCTGCGTCGCGGTAGATAAGGGAGGTGGAGCCGTCGGAATTTTTATATGCGAGATTAGAGCGGAGCCAGTCGAACACAGGCATGAAATTATAGCAAATACATTTTACGCCTGCCGCGCCGAGTCTGCGGATATTTTCGCAATAAACCTCTATGTATTCGTCACGTGAGGGCTTGCCCAATTTTATATCCTCGTGAACAGGAACGCTTTCGACAACCTCAAATGCCAGACCGTGAGCATTTGCCTGTTGTTTTATTTTGGCAATACTTTCGTTTGACCAGACTTTGCCTACAGGGACATCATATACCGCGCTGACAATGCCAGTCATACCCGGAATCTGCGAGATGTATTCGAGAGAAACGGGGTCATTTTCGCCGTACCAGCGGAATGTCATTTTCAAATCCTTCATTGATTTTGCCTCCTTTATATGATATAAAATAATAATTATCTTATGATTTTGAGTATTTCAAGAACAGAACCATGCTTATTTTCGTTTTTAAAAGTAAACCCGTCACGTTTTATATCATTACTGCCCTTGTATGTATGCTCTATCATATTCAGTTTTGTGCGGTCATATACTGTGATTATATCAAGCAGTGACGGCTCACCGTGATTTGATATTCCAAAATAATAGAACGACATGAAAAAATAAATCAAATCCGAATCATCAATGCACGGAAAAACGTCATATGCAAAAAAATCGATTTTTTTATTCTGCTCATTTTCGTAACCCTGACCATTTATATCGGGTCTGTATCTGTCATGTCCGATTTTCGAGATAATGCCTATCAAATCATCAGCACATAAATTCGTGTGATTAATTCGATTATGTTCACTCATTGAAATTCCGCGGATACAAAGTTCACGGTTAGGGTAATTCTCACGGAGATAATCACGCAGTGTATCGGCAGTTTTCTGAAAATCCGGACTGCCTTCGATATAGTCACATGGAATATTTTTTAGCCCATAGTATTCTGTTTTAGGACTGGTATTTGCGCTTTTCCCAATCTTGTCAAGATTGTAATAAGGAAAATTTATCTCATTTATTCTCATAATTTTAAGAAATCAAAGGCTTTATTTTTTAGCTCTGCGGAGTTTTTCTGCGCGGATATCTCTGCCTCTGAATATAATCGGCTTAAATTCACCAAAAAGACGGCTTGTAATTCGGTCGGCATAGCTTTGGCGTAATTCATCTATTGTAAGATTTGTATTTATAATCATGCTCTTTTTGGAATTAAGACGAGTATTGATAATATTATAAAGACATGAAATCGTAAACTGATTGATAAGTTCAGTGCCAAGGTCATCTATAATTAACAGGTCGCATGAGAGATAACGTGATGTTCCGAGAGCCGGTTCTGCATTTTTGAATTTTTCCGCTTCAAAATCGCTCATTATGTTCTGAGCAGTTTCATATACAACATCGTTCCCGCGCTCGATTACAACACGCGCGACTGACGTTGATATATGTGTTTTGCCAAGCCCCGTTCCGCCGAGGATAAGCCAATTCGGCTGAGGTTCATTCCCACTGAAATTATGGGCGAAATTGTATAGAAGTTTATAATTCTGCTCCATTTTTTCGCGGATTTCGGGCATAAAATTGTAATAATTAAGGTCGAATGTTTCAAAGCTCTGTTCAGCAATAAGCCCACTTATTCCACTGCTTCTGAAACCGGCTTCGGCAAGCGCCTTTTTCATGCATTTGCACATATAAAGCCCTACATATCCGGAGTCTGAACATTCTTCACATTCAAATTTTGGCTTATCATAATCTGCCGGATATCCGTTTTGGTTTAAGATTTCCTTACGTCTATTACGAAGTGCTTCATTTTCGGCTCTGAGCTGAGCAATTCTTTCATTTATTCCATCAGCTCCGGCTTTTGCCGACTCCATTATTTTTATTCCGGTTTCCGCCAAAGCTTTGTCAATACGGGCAGTTTCCGGCAAGGCGTCATGAATTTCATCGCGTCTTTTTGCGGCATTTTCGAGAGCGGCGGCACGTTTTTGTTCAAACTGTTCCTTTACCGTCCTGAAATTTTCTTTATTATAAGCCATTTCCGTTCCTCCCGTATTTTTAAGAAAATTTTAGTTTTCCGACATGAAATTTATTCATCACCGTAAGTTCTGCGAAGAGCCGCTTCAAAAAATTCATCAGTATCGAAAGTAGACGTGCTGAAATTAGACGCTTCTTTCTGTGAACGATATTCCTCAATCGCCGCATTAACATCATCAATATTTTTACAGCCGCGGTCATACCATCTCTGTAAAATACCATTCATGTATTTTGGCATTACCTGCCCTTTTGAGTCAATGGTAATTTCATAAGCGCGCCGAATTACATCAATGTCAAAACCGAAATCACAAAGCCATTTTTTGATAAGCGTGCGTTCTGATTGAGTAAGCGCGCGCTCTCCCCACCCAAACATGGTACGCAGTTTTGACTCATTATCTCTTACTTTCTCAAGTCCCGCTATGTATATTTCAAGCTCATCATACTTGGTGATATCCATTTCATACAGCGAAAATGCAACTTTTTCTATGTACGGCACACTTTTTTTACCTATACCGCAATAGTACGCAAATAACAGCATTATATAATCCGGCTCAAGTCCGAGGTAATCCCTCATTCCAATCACGGAATTTATCTCTGCTATATTAAATATCTTTCCTGCCGTCTGCTGGCAAGAATCAATCAAAGCGCGTGTATCTTTATTTTTCCTTATAAATTCTGCAATCTGTTCGCCGTTATAGTGCGGCATTTCCTCACTCGGACGCAATTTTTTCGGCTTTTCAGCGTTAGAATTATTTGCCTTTGCGGTCATATTTTCAATTTTTTTAGCTGTACGTCCATGCTTTTGAGATATTATACCCGCATTCTGCCAAAAAGCAATCAAACTGTTAATCTGCGCTTTATCATATCCAAGCGCGGATACAAACTCGTCCCCACCTTTTTGGCTGTCCGCGGAATACGCTATAAGGAATTTCAAATCCGCCTCAGACGCTTCGTTTATTTTTTCCATGACCGCTTTAGGTAGATTTATCACGCCCGAACCGTATATTAATTCCATATCTGTTCCTCAATTTCCTGCAATTAATTTTTTAAAGGGGGAAAGCCTTTTTAAGAAAGTTTTCCCCTATATCTTATAAAATTATTTTAAATTTTCAATTACGTACTGAGTAAATTCTTCACAGGTTGCACCGGTATCACGTCCGGTAATTTTCAGTTTCTTGTCCTCAAACATGCAGAAATCAAGCGCAGATTTAAGACGGTCTGCCTCTGCCTGAGCTCCGATATGGGAAAGCAGCAGAACTGACGCACGCAGCATTGAACACGGGTCAGCATATTTGCCTCTGCCTTCTTTTACCATTCTGGGAGCGGAACCGTGAATTGCCTCAAACATAGCGTATTTTTTACCGATGTTCGCAGAACCGGCAGTACCTACTCCGCCTTGGAATTCCGCAGCTTCATCAGTGATAATGTCACCGTAAAGGTTCGGAAGTATGAATACCTTGAAATCAGTGCGGCGTTTTTCGTCAACCAATTTCGCTGTCATGATATCGATAAACCATTCGTCAGTGCGGATTTCCGGATATTCCTTCGCCATTTCTTCGCAGATACGCAGGAATTTACCGTCAGTAGTTTTGATAACATTCGCTTTTGTAACGATTGAAACATGGTCTTTTCCGTTTGCGCGGGCATATTCAAACGCAAGACGTGCGATTCTGTTTGTACCTTCGGTTGTGGTTACGCAGAAATCAATCGCAAGGTCATCGGTAACATGAACGCCTTTTGAACCTACCGCATAAGAACCTTCGGTATTTTCACGGAAGAAAGTCCAGTCAATACCCTTGTCGGGAACGGAAACGGGACGTACATTTGCAAATAAGTCAAGCTCCTTACGCATTGCTACATTTGCGCTCTCGATATTCGGCCATGGGTCACCGGCTCTCGGTGTGGTTGTCGGACCTTTTAAAATAACATGGCATGATTTGAGTTCTTCAAGTACATCGTCAGGAATGGCTTTGTTATGAGCTGCGCGATTTTCGATTGTAAGTCCGTCTATTATCTTGAACTCAACTTTGCCCGCATCTACTTTATCTGCAAGCAGATATTTTAAAATTTTATAGGAAGAATCGGTGATAATCGGACCAATTCCGTCTCCGCCGCATACACCTATTATAATTTTGTCAAGTTTGGAATAATCGATTGTATCCTTGCTTGCGTTTATTCTCTCAACTCTTTCGAGCTGACCTTCAAGCAATGCTCTGAATTTGGCGGTTGCTTCGTCAATTTGTGCTGTGTAATTCTGGTTCATTTGGTTTGCTCCTTATATAAATATGTATTTATTTGACAATTTTTAAAATATAATGAAAAATAATATATGAACAGGTTTGTATAAAAAATAAACATTGAATTGTGGAAAAAACAGAGTTTCCCACACAATCAACAAGGTTATCCACAGAGTATTGGAAAATAAAGTGTCAATACAAGCACAAAAATCGGGTATTTTTAAGAAACGCTCACAGTTATCCACAAGATGTTGAAAACTCTGTGTATAACCGATGGTGGAAAACCGTTGTGTATAATGTAATATTTTTTACAACAATATCGAAATCAGGAGGCGTATGCGTTTAAATCGAATCCGGCGGTTTTACCGTCTAAAAATTCATAATAGCACTGTGCGCCGACCATTGCTCCGTTGTCTCCGCAAAGAGAAAGTGGCGGAATAAATACTTCCGCGCCATGAGCCTGAGCCATTTCGGTTACAGCGCGGCGCAGATGGGAATTTGCCGCTACTCCTCCGGCGAGTACGATTTTATTGTTTCCGGTTTTATCAAGCGCAAGACTTAATTTTGCGGCGATTCCCGAAACAACCGCATGAGTAAAAGAAGCGGCGACGTCCTCACGGCTGAATTCAATTTCTTTCTGAGTGCAGTTGTGAATATAATTTATAACCGCAGTTTTGAGTCCGCTGAACGAATAGTCGAGCGTATCTCCCGAAATTGCTGGCGACGGAAAATGAATCGCATTCGGATTTCCCGCTGAGGCAAGTCTATCCATCGCCGCACCCCCTGGGTATGGAAGTCCCATTACACGTCCGACTTTATCGAATGCCTCACCTGCCGCGTCATCACGTGTAGAGCCAATTGTAACATAATCGGTATATGAGCGCACGTCAAAAATCGAGGTATGCCCGCCCGAAACCACTATCGAGGTAAACGGCGGCTCAAGTCCGGGATATGCAAGGTAAGCGGCGGCAGTGTGCGCACGGATATGATTTACCGGAACAAGCGGTTTATTGTAAGCGGCGGCAAGAGATTTTGCGAAACTTAAACCGACAAGCAGTGCCCCGATAAGCCCCGGGCGGTTTGTAACTCCGATAACATCAATATCATCAAGAGTGACATTCGCCTCTTTCAAAGCCTGATACGTTATGCGTGAAACTGCCTCGATATGCGCACGGCTTGCGATTTCGGGAACTACTCCGCCGTACAGTGCATGGATTCCAACCTGTGAGGCGATAATATCGAAACGCTTGCGCCGTATTCCGTCACCCATTTCGACAACGGCGGCGCAGGTTTCATCGCAGGAACTTTCTATTGATAATATCAGCATTTATTTTTATCCTCACTTTTAATTAATGGAAAGAGTCATTAAAACGGCATCTTCAACCGGACAGTCATAATACCGCGGGCGTACTCCCACACGTTCAAATCCAAAACTTTCATATAAAGCAATAGCCGCATTATTTGAAATTCTGACTTCGAGCGTTGCGCAGTCTGCGTGATTTTCACGGCAATAGCTTATTAAATGATTTATCAGTGCCCGCCCGACACCATTGCGCCGGTATTTTTCCGATACAGCTACATTCAAAATCTGAGCTTCGCCGCATAACAGATACGCTCCGATAAAACCGGCGGAAATATCTCCGTCACGTGCGATAAAAAATACAGATGTAGGGTTTTGCGTCACTTCGCGGAAATCGTCTGCAAGCCACGGGTGAGAAAAACATTCAAGCTCAATTTTTGCGATATCGGAAATATCACGCTCGCTTCCGCATGATTTTGTGATTTCAATATTCATTGCTGATTACCGATTTTATCTGAGAATAGTTCACGTATACCGGCTTCAATTTCGCCAAGGCAAGTTTTATAGATTTCGATATCGCCGCCGAACGGGTCTGAGATATCATGCGGCATAGAGATAATTTTTCCCGCATATTCCGGAAACGCTCCCATGAGCATCATTGCGTGAGATGACGAAATTCCGACAATAATATCGGCTTTTTCCATGATTTCTGGCGTTATCTGACGCGAAATATGATTTATATAATCATTTGACGGTGTAGAAAAAACGCCTCGTTCGTTCAGTGCTGATACCGCATTTTTGGAAATTTTCTGCCCAGACGCGGAAAGTCCGGCTGAGATTGCATAAGTATCGTCTTTAATGCACAAATGATTGAAAATTGCCGCCGCCATAGGAGAACGGCATGTGTTTCCTGTACATACAAAACATATTACTGTATCAGTTTTTGTATCGGTTTCAGGTGTTAAAATTTGAGTTTCGAGTTCAGGCATTTTATATCAGCTCCAGTTTTATTCATAAGATACTGCTTCGGTTATAATTATTCCGTCAAGAAGTCCGTCAGCTCGGACAGCACGCTTTGAGTAGCGGTCATATAAAAACTCGCCCTCTTCAAATATTCCGAATGTAAGATTATAATATATATTCGGATATTTTTCACTTGTAAATTTGAGTGAATATAAGTCAATTGAATCTATCAATGGATATTCTTCTGCGGTTCCGTTTTCAAATAAATCAACAATCTCCGCTAATTTTTCCGAATCTGATATTGTCGCAAGTCCGAATGTTATTTCATCAGATATGCAGACAATAGCTGAATTTGGTTCAAATTCGCTGAGTGAAGAAATTTGAATATCTTCTGTGCAAAAAACACTCGCAATTCCGAAATATGATTCGGTAAGCCATTTTTCGGGGTCAAGCCCGGGAATTTCATAAAGGGTAAGGTCACGGTCTTTGTATACCGCGTATTCCTCACCTACCGCAACAGGTTCTATGTATGTAGGAAGATTTACATATCTCAAATTGAGTTTTGAATTATAAAGCACTCCGTCCTCATATTTAAGACTTACAAGACCGTCACTGCATGAGCTAAACAAAAGTGCAAACAAAATTACTGATGTAAGTATTGTTAAGGTTAATTTTTTTCTTATCATTTTTTATCCTTATGAATTACGCTAAGTTTTATGCAAATTATAATCTCAATATCCGAAAACTCCGGAAAGACTGTCATCGTTATCAATCCAGTCCGCAACATTATATACTGAAAATTCGTCTTTTGTATCTCTGACTATTACAGTACTTATTCCAGCATTGATTATAAGCCGCTTGCACATCATACATGAACACGTTTTAGGAATTATCTCGCCTGTTTTAGGCTCGGTGCACACCATATAAAGTACCGCTCCGAGCATACTTTCACGCGGCGCGGCGATTATCGCGTTTGCCTCTGCGTGAACTGCGCGGCATAATTCATATCTCTCACCTCTCGGTATACCGAGCTTATCCCTCATACATTCGCCCATATCGGAACAATTTTTACGTCCTCTCGGCGCTCCGTTGTATCCTGTTGAGATAATAACGTCATTTTTTACGATAATCGCCCCGAATTTGCGCCTTAGGCAGGTAGCTCGTTCAGAAACTGTTTGAGCTATGTCCAGATAATAATTCTCTTTTGACACTCTTTCCATATTGATACCTCTCTTTCGTTTTTCGGATATATATTTATTTAAAAGAACAACAAATCAGAATATATTTACAGCGTTTTTACGAAATCTTTGAGCCACTCGGTAAATGCCTTACCGGTTTCGGGGTGAACTACGCCTTGCGTTACATTTGCCTTAAGAAGTCCGATTTTTGCGCCGATATCAAAGCGTTCACCTTCAAAATCGACCGCCGTCATGCCTTTCGTACGTGAAAGAGTTCCCATAGCGTCAGTGAGCTGAAGCTCTCCGCCTGCTCCTAATGGTGTTTCAGCCAGTATATCGTAAATTTCCGGCGTGAGAATAACACGTCCGAGTATGCTGAAATTAGTGATAATCTGCTCTTTTTTCGGTTTTTCAATCATATTTGTTACATGATATGTGCCGTCGTCATTAGGCTTTGCGTCAAGAGTACAGTATTTCATAACGAGTTCTTCGGGAACGGCTTTTACTCCGGCTGTGGCGAGGCCGTATTTGCAGTAAGCCTCCTCAAGCTGAGAAATTACTGGACGTTTTGAGATAATAACGTCATCACCGTACATTACCGCGAACGGCTCATCACATGTGAATGATTTTGCACATAAAATTGCGTGTCCGAGTCCCTTTGTTTCTTTTTGACGGATATAATAAATATTTGCGCCTTTTGAAATTTCTCTCAGACGTTCAAGCTCTTCAAATTTTCCGTCATGCTCAAATTTGTATTCATATTCCATAGCGCGGTCAAAATAGTTTTCGATAGCGTATTTGTCGCGTCCGGTAATGATTAAAATATCGGTTATTCCGGCATTTATAGCTTCCTCAACAAGATAGGAAATCGCCGGTCGGTCAACGATTGGCAGCATTTCTTTGGGCACTGATTTTGAGATAGGGAGCATTCTTGTGCCAAGACCTGCGGCGGGAATTACAGCACGGGTAATTTTTTTTGCGTTATTCTGCATTATATATGTCTCCTGTGTCTTTCTTATCTTTCAATAAAATTAATTATATAATTATTTTTTATTTTACACCGTCAAAAATACCTAAAAGCAAACAATTTAAAAATTTTTTTAATTTGTCAAAAATTACTTAAAGATATCAGAATATAATAAAAATTTGGTTTTGAGCGTGAAATACCATTTTAATTATAAAAATATACAATAATTATATATCGTATATACAAATAAATCAAGTATAATAAAATACGATTTATTGTAAATATTCTTTTTACGATGCTTAAATTTCAAAAAATAACTTATTCAGTACATATAATTAATCGCAAAAAATATATATCAAAACATTAAAAAATGTATTTATATGATTTTATTTTCAAAAGTATGTTATTCAGTATTGTTTATATGGTTTTTTTATGATATAATGTTATACATCACATTTGGAAAAACATATTTTTCGGAAATTATACAGAATAATATTTATTCATATAAAAATTTTTCGTAAAGGAACATATTAATCATGAAAAAATTTTCAAGGATATTGATTTGTCTGCTCGCCGGACTTATGCTTTTATCCGCACCCTCATGCAGCAATTCTGACCCAGACAGCGGCACAAATGAAAGCTCTATCAGCGAAAATGTATCGGATACGGATATGCTGAAAATTTTTGAAAATTCACAGTGCGCATACAAAATTGTGCGTCCCGATATAACCGACGAAACCGAAACTGAGGCTTCCATTGAACTGCGTAACGCTTTCTCCGATAATTTCGGTGTTGAGGTTGTGCTTGCAACCGACTGGTATAAGGAAGGCGAAGAAGACACTATCGGGGAATATGAAATTCTGATAGGGGAAACAAACCGCCCTGAATCAAAACAGGTATTTGACGAACTTGAAAACCGCGAATTCGGCGTTCAGGTAATCGGAAATAAAATCGTTATGGTAGGTTCATCGCCAAGATATACTAAAATGGCGGTAGATTACTTTATCGATAATTATTTAAATTCGGAAAGCGCGTCAGCGTCACTTGAAATTCCTAAAAATTTAAATTACAGAGAGGTATACGATATGACAGAGGTTATAAAACGAAACGGCGGATATTTCCCCAAAGCCGCTGCTCCAACCTTGATTTATTCAATGAGCAAACCTGCCGGAGAAGATGGGCTTACTGCGGTTTCTCTTCAGGGACTTTTATCAAGAAACTGTTCTGAGCAGATTTTATTCTCAGATTCAACAAGCTTCGCTAATTTCCTTGAAACTATAAAAAATTCCTATGACGTCGAAGTAGTTTCAAAAAATGCTAATGATTTGTGGGATTTAGTTCGTGAATATTCTGACATTTTGGACGGATATATAATCTGTACTCCCGAAACTGATGAAGTAAATATCGCAAACTCACTCTGCGCCCCGCTCAATGCGATTATGGTAACTCCACAGACCGAGCAGAAAGCAATTGACGCCGGACTTAAATGCGTTATGGACGTCCGCGGCAAAGATGACAAATGGCTCAGAGAAAGCGAGTATTTTGACTTTTTCTCACGCAAAATCGCGGTAAATGATTCTGTTTCAAGCGTTTATCAGCTCCGCGATTACGCAATCGTTGCCGGTGCTTATGTTTATAATGTTCAGATGGAAAGTATCCCCTCTCATATTGAAACTCTCGACTACCTCGATGATAATTTCGCAATTCTCGGCTGGAGTCAGGGACTTAGCGAATTTGAAATGATTCAGAGCGTTTCTGAAATAAACGGCTGTATGGTTCCCGCAGATCATGCGACTAATCTTTCCGTACTCAGCGGATTTACGCTTGACGGAGCAACTCAAAAAACCGCACCTTATAAATCAGATTCAGAAAATACTCAAAAGCATACAGTATGTTTCTTAATGTCAGATGGTGATAATCTTCAGTGGACAGTAAATAATTATTCCGAAGTGGGCGGACCTTGGTTCGGTACTGATTTAAAAAATCAGGACGATTATTTCTGCATGGGCTGGGGACTTCCGGCATCTCTTGTTGACATTGCTCCTCCCGTAATGCGTTATTTCTACGATAACATGACTGAAAAAGACGAGATAATTATGGAACTTTCCGGTATAGGATATACTTTCCCCTCCAAATGGACAAATCCCGATGCACTTGCCGAAATGACTGCGGTATTAAACGACCAGATGGGACGTTCCGGAATGAAAATCGCTCAAATACTTGATGATGGCGCAATGACAAAATCAAATGCCGAAGAAGTATTCGGTGCTTTCACTGAGCAGGAAAATATCGATGCGCTTATGTATATTGACTATGCGGATTACGCAGGATATAAGGGAAAAATTCTTTGGTCAAATGATAAGCCCGTAATCAGCGCAAAATACAGACTGTGGGCAGGCTTTGAAACTCCAGAGTCAATCGCTAAAAAAATAAACAAGGCTTCCACAGACCCGTCAGATGAGGACGCTTATACATTGATAACCGTTCACGCATGGTCAGGACTTGACGCTGACGGAAAACTTGTCGGCGGCGGCGATACAATG
>CALWTV010000159.1 GCA_944384555.1 uncultured Clostridia bacterium
CGATATTCAACATCAAGCCAGCGTTCTTTCTCGGAATTATAATGCACTTCACGCAGTTTTGGGGGTGTAAATCCCTCTCTTGCAAAAGTTATGCACACCGGCGGACGCTCGGAACCATCACGCTCCCAAAATGACTCATATCTTGCGGCGGATTTATCATAATCGGGTTTTAAAGACAAAGTTCTGTGTTTCATATTAATAAATCTCCGTTCTGATTTATTTTTTGAAATTTACTTAATTATTTTTACGGACAAAATTTATCGCTTTCAAAAAAATTACAAATCAATTCCGAATCTTACAAATGCATATCTGTCAACATAACCGCGGCATTCATTGTTATTCCACTCACGCTCAAATGAGAATGTGCCGGGTCCTACTCCCCAAGGTTCAGGGTCATGACGGTGGTGCGGTCCCAACAAATTACGGTTTGCATTATAAAGTGAAAGAGTAATCTCGTTTTTGCCCTCTTTCAGGTAATCGGCAAGGTCAAGCGCACGCTCAAACATCATTCTTCCAGCAAATACACCGTTTACAGAAACATCGCATATCGCAAAGCGTCCGTTCAGTTTCAGAAGAGAAGCGCCGCCTGCGGTATAATCGATACTTGATTTTACATCTATTCTGCCGCCGTAGAAAGGATATCCGTCTTTTACGATATTTGTGACGTCTATCTCGTCTTTCTGTGCAATTATGGAAAATCTTCCGTCATAGCATACGCTTTCACGTTCACCTGATGTGAATTTTTCTGCATCTGTCTTTATCGCAAATTTACCATGCAGATATATGCACTCTATTTCAGTGTCAAATGACAAGCAGTTACGGAGTGATTCCATTACATTTCCGAATAATACTTCATAAACATACGGACGCTGATAATAATCAAACGCCATAACAATTTCATTTTCGCCAAGCTTTACGAACGGCAGTATGTCAGCGGCTAAAAAGCTGCGGTCAAGCCAGCTATTTTTATGTAATTTTATTTCGTTTCCGTTTACGGCAACATATGAATATTTTAAAGGCTCAACAATTACATCAAGTGTTTCGGGAATCTCATCTGCGGTAAATTTATATTTAAGGAACAATTTGCCCTCATAACGTTCCTTTAAAAGCATATCTTTCACGCAGTAAAGCGAGCGTACCGGCTCAAAATCAACTCCGTTTTTGGACATCTGAACATAATCAAGCGTAAGCGCATTATCAGGACGATTAGCAAATTTAAAATTATTTTCAAGCTTAATTTCAGCAGATGAAACCGACTTTTTACATGATTCAAGAGGCATTTCAGCAGCTTCTGTAAGTACATATGACTGAGAATTGCCAAAATTGAGATATACGTCAAGCGAACCGTCACTGCATTTTTTACCGCATACCGCAGAAACGGACAAATCGTTCATATCAATTATATTTACATTTGAGCAGTCGCTTATATTTACAGTGACATTATCAAGAATTTTTCCGGTAAGATTTGTGATATAAATTATTCTTCCATATTCGGTATTACGTACCTGTTTACGCAGCTGAGGAACGTTTTTACCATCAATGGAAATCTTAACTTCAGACGCTGCTTTAATATCATCAAAACTTACATTGGATTTAAATCTCGAAAGGTCACATCTGTGTCCGTCTACTCTTTCTGGAACATCTGAATAGAACCAAACTTTACCGCCGCCTGCGACAAATTCATCAAGCAATTTTACAGTTGAAGCGTCAAGGGTAAGAGTGTAAGGAACTATAATATAATCATATGTGCATTTGCCGACAGTAATTTTATTTCCGCTGACACTCGCCATATAGCTCATCATCCACTCATCGCCGAAATGATACGGAATCTGATTTTGTCCGAGCAAGTCAACAAGTGCATTTAGATTGTCTTCGATATCCGCAATAGATGCGCGGTCAGGTGAACGCTTATAATTCAAATATGCACTGTGAATCGGGTGAATTACAAGTGTATTTACGGACTCCTCACCGAGTGAAAGCGTATATCCAAGATTATTAAAGAAATTATTAAAATCCTTTAATGCGAACTGCCATGGTGAATGTTCAGAATAAAATGCCGGATAGTCACGTTTTCTCTGACCTCTTATCGAATACGGATACAGGTGCTGACACATTACGTTTACACCGCCCGCATACTGAAGTTCTGCAATGCGCTTTAATTCAATGGGAGATACGTCCCAGCCGCAGCAGCCGAACATTTCGGAAATCGCTTTCTTTTTTCCAAGCTGAGCCACAGCAGAGCCTAACTGTTTCGGCGCAAGGTCATTGCTTATTCCACGTCCGAGGTAATCTATTCCCGGAATGTGCTCATACTGATAAAACGGCATTACACCGCCGCAGCACCACATCTGACCGGCAAGGAAGCTTTCCTCAACGGTATGACCGGTAATCTGAGAGCCAGTACTTTCACACCAGTCATATATTTTCTTTATAAAATTATTAGTAAACAGCTCATGAATCAGGCGGTAGTAATCATATCTGAATTCCTCCGCACCGTCAAAATCCGTGAACAAAGCCGCAAGTTTGTCAGTAACCTCATATCCGTAACGCTCTTTGAAAATTTTCGGCAGCGTATTGGACCATGGAGTTGCCCAACGATAATACTGAGGTTCATCAGTGAAAAATCCCGGCATTGCACCGCCAAAATCAGCTCCGCTTTTCACTCTGTACGCTTCATATGTATCATCAATGAATTTTTGTGTCACATCGCCGTCAAGGGTATCTACATATGAGCGGTCATATACCCGGCGCACTACGTGATATTCATTTTCCGAGCTTTCTTTATCGGCATTTTGCATTTTTCCATCTTTTATAAAGCATACGCTCAATACATCATCGCCAGATGGATATTCGTTTTCAACAGAATAACGCAGATATGCCGCAAAATTCGCAGGGTCATTCAGCAGTTTTCCTCCAGCGAATCCGCTCGGCCATCCGTTTTCATCATATGACCACGCCTCCATATCCAGTTTTTTGGCTTCATCTATGCAGGCGTCTACACATTCAAACCATTCATCACCCATATATTCAGTGTCAAGTCCGGTGCGGGCATGCATAAAGAAACCTTTCATTCCAAGATTTTTCATATTGCGTATCTGACGTCTGAGTTCTTCCGGCTCAAGCTTATCATTCCAGCTCCAAAAAGGAATACTTCCATGAGATATCGCATTTTGTCTGATATCATTTATCAAATTTGACATAATCCATTCCCCAATCTTTATAATAAAAAAGTTGATATTTTATAAAATTATGCTGATTATGTAAAGTTATTATACCCTCTGAATAATCAATATTCAATAGCAAAATCCGCGTTCATTTATTATTTACATTTAAATTTCAAATACACAATAAATATACGCCTTTAAAAATTAATTTTCGCTTGATATTTTAAAAATATTAATATATAATAAAATGTGATATATTATAATTAAGTAAGAACAATTAAGAAAGTGTGGATTTTTTGAAAAATAAAACAGCGGACTTATCTATGGTCAGAACCATAAATTCCGAGATGATATGGGATTATCTTTATAAAACGGACAGCGCAACAATTCCGATGATATCCGAAGCTACAGGATTGAGCCTTCCTACTGTAACCCGTGCTATTGAACATGGGCGCATCAAGGGATTTATTATTAATAGCAGTATCGCCGATTCAACCGGCGGAAGAAAAGCTCAACTTTACGGCATTTACGCAAATTTTTTATATTTTATCTCAATTTTGCTCGACAATGAGGATATTTTTTACACAATACGAAATCTTAAGGGGCAATATATTGAAAAAGGTTCTTTAAATATTGAAAGAAACAATTTATTGTCACAAATCAAAAATTTTATATTGCAGAAAAAGGCTGCTTATCCGCAATTAAATGGGGCGTCAATTGCGCTCCCGGGAATCATAAGTCGAGGAAATCTAATATTAAGCTGGCAGTTCGGAGAGCTTAACGGTATAAACCTTGCCGAATATTTTGAGTCTGAATGCGGTATAAACATAGTTATTGAAAACAATCTGCGTGCCTGTGCAAAAGGTATTCGCCGCTATTGCAATAATTATGATACCGGTGTAAATATTGCATTTGAATTTGGTCACAGCGGTTTTGGAATGGGACTCGTAATAAACGGCGAGGTCTTCAGCGGTTCTAACGGAGCGGCAGGCGAAATAGGCATGGCTAAAATCAGCAATTCTGAAAAATATCTCGGATATAATTCATATGTCGATTCATTTAATGGAGCTATCGCTTTTCACAGCAAAAATTTAACAAGCATTATTGCAATCCTCAATCCGTCTAATATCGTAATATACCCACCGTCAGATGATTTTCCTACTGA
>CALWTV010000160.1 GCA_944384555.1 uncultured Clostridia bacterium
CATGATTAGATTTTTAATTTTAAAATCATATATCCGAACCATTCGGTTCACTTATATTATACTCAAAATCTCTAAAAAAATCAACCTATCAAAGAAAATTAATTAAAAAATTATGCAAGATTTTTATAATAATTATTGAGCAAACAGAAGCACCACGCAAACTGGGAATCCAAAACGATTTCTACAAAATCGGCTCAATCATGGAACGAAGGGCAGCCAGAGGTTTCTCTTTTTTGGTGAAGCTTTTTTCTCTTCCGATAAAAAGAGAAAAAAGCTTCAGAAAGCGGATTAATACAGGTTCGGAAACTATTGAGAGGCATTAATAATTCAATTTTTTTCTTGAATGAATTCAATTTTACCATGTTCTTTTTCATATTCAAAAACTCTTTTTTTTATGTACTGTTCAATTTCTTTGTTTGTAGAACTACCCTCATACTCCGAAACATATCTGAATTTTTGAAAAAGACACCGTTCAATTTTTATAGGATACCGCGCAATCTTATCTTTCATAATGTAATCCTCCAAATAATATTTATGCTAAAATTTTTCAATTTTATAATCCCAATGTTTTTACTTATGCACTTTTATTATATAACAAAAAATATAAATATATGTCCTACTGATAGGACAAAAGGAGGCTAAAAATGAAAATAGCAGTAATAGGTTCAAGAAATCTAAAAATAGACGATTTGTCAAAATATCTCCCCAAAGAAACAAGCGAAATCGTGTCTGGCGGAGCTAAAGGTATCGATACCTGCGCTAAAAATTATGCTAATCAAAATCACATCATTTATACCGAATTTCTCCCCCAATACGAAAAATACGGCAGAGCCGCCCCTCTTAAACGCAATCTCCAAATAATCGATTACGCCGATTTAATAGTCGCTTTTTGGGACGGTAAGTCAAAAGGCACTAAATTCGTAATCGATAACTGCAAAAAATTAAATAAACCAGTCCAAATCTTTATAATAGAATAATCAGCCTTCCGAATAGCTCTAAATTCCACTTATACACATTAAATTAACATAGAGCTTATCGCTTTTGTCTTGAAAAATTATAGGAATTATGATATAATAGCGGGTATATAATAAATATAATGTAGAATAGATTATTTTACCTAAATTACCCTGTAAAATATTTAAATAAAATATATTTCATTACAAAAACGAAGGAGAGCAAAAACACGATGCAGCTTGCAGAAACCGAAGCAATCTGGGATATGACCCGTCAGTCAATGAGCAAAATATACCCCAGTACATCTATGGATTTGTGGTTTTCGGATTTAAAGCTGGTAATGCTGGACGGAAACTCCGCGGTATTCACGATAAACTCAGACGCGAAGCGAGATGTAATCAAAAACAAATTCGCACCGGTAATAGCAGAACATCTGGGAAAAATAATCGGTCACGAAGTGGAAATTATGGTAATGTCCAAGGAAAGCTCGCAAGGTTCGCTGTTTGAAGAATCAGAGCCGGCAGATACCGAGGAAATACCGCCGTCAAATGAAAATCAAACCGAACCGTCCGATATCGTAATTCCTAAAAATTCCGCCATCAACCCCGACTATACTTTTGAAAATTTCATAGTCGGTACCTCAAACAGCTTCACATATGCGGCATGTACCGCAGTCGCAAATAATCCGCCTGCCTCAGCATACAACCCGCTGTTCATACACGGACCGAGCGGACTCGGAAAAACTCACTTGATGTACGCAATAACAAATACGCTCTACAAAAAAAATCCGAATATGAATATCGTATTCGTAAAAGGCGAGGAATTCACAAATCAGCTGATAGAAGCAATCTCTAAGAAAAATACCTCAGTATTCCGTGAAAAATATCGCCGCGCCGATGTACTTTTGATAGACGATATACAGTTCATCGCGGGAAAAGAATCCACACAGGAAGAATTTTTCCACACATTCAACGCACTTCACGAGGACCATAAGCAGATAATTCTGTCATCAGACCGTCCGCCGCGTGAAATAAAAACGCTTGAAGAACGACTGAGAACCAGATTTGAATGGGGCTTGATAGCGGATATCCAGCCGCCGGACTTTGAATTGAGACTCGCAATTTTAAAAAATAAAGCGGAGCTAATGAGAGTAGACGTTCCGCATGATGTAATGGTTTATCTCGCGGAACAGTTAAAAGACAATATACGTCAGATAGAAGGCGCGATAAAAAAACTCGGTGCAATGTCATTCTTGCAGGGCAAGCCGATTTCAATGGAGCTTGTAAGTACAGTAGTCCCGAACTTTGTGGATAAAACTGAGCCGGTATCCGTAACCGTTGACCGAATAGTAGCGGCAGTCGCAAAAAAATACGGAGTTCAGGCATCAGATATAATGGGCTCACGCCGTTCAAAGGATATCGCATGGGCAAGACACGTTTCAATTTACATAACAAGACAGATAACGCAGCTCTCACTCCCCGCAATCGGCAAAATATACTCCCGTGACCATACAACAGTAATGTCATCATGTTCGGTAGTGGAAAAAGAGCTTGCGGAAAATGAACTGTTTGAAACTGAGATAAATGAGCTTATAAGGGAAGTAAAGGGATAATTCCACACGCAGTAAAGAGCTTTTCCGCAAAGTTATCCACATCATGTTGAAAACTCTGTGTAAAACTCAAAAACGGCTGTGAAAAACATATAAATAAACACGCGCCAATATCCAAAAAAACGAATTATATCAATACTTTTTCGACAGTGGGGAAAATGTTGACAAGCACAACAATATACCTGTTGAAAAAGTATATTCCCCAAAAAGAAAATATTACTTATACACATAAAACAGTTTCCACAAGTATATTCAAAAATAACCATATAGTTGGGAATTATGTATATATGAGTAAAAATACGACGAGAAAATCGACACACAAAACAAACTGAAAAAAGTTATCCACATAAACGCTGATTTTATCAACACTCATACAACACAGTTTCCACAGGAAAAACAAAAATCAAAAATCCCAAAAGTCCTTATTTTACAGGCGAAACCGAGTTTTCCACAATAGTCACATACTCTACGTCTCCTGCTTCTATCTTATATTCTTAACAGTATTATATATTCTCTCTGTATAAGGACTTCACCCCCTTGCAACAGCAAACACAACGATAATACTCGCAATAAACGCTATAAAATAAAAAAACATTAACTAAAAAAGCTAGAAAAGAAAAGATTAAAATTATGATAATAAGAGCTGAAAAAGAAAAATTAATAAACGCACTGACACCAGCAATGGGTGCGGTATCGAATACAAACACAATCTCGGCTGTCGAGGGTATTCTGTTTGAAACCTCAGACGCCAAAAATGAAAACGGAAATGACATTATAACCCTCTCCGCGTACGATATGGAAAAAGGAATGCGCACATCAATAGAAGCTACTGTCGAAGAATCCGGCGGAGCTATAATAAATGCGCAAAAATTATATCAAATAGTACGTCTTATGCCGGACGGCGAAATTACAATAAGTGTCGATAAAAGCTTAAAGGCAGTGATATCAGCGGGCAGCTCCAATTTTGAACTGCGTGCCCTTGAAGCTGAAGCATTCCCTGCCCTGCCGGAATTATCCGGAGACCACACATTTTCAGTACCGCAGTATATACTAAAGTCATTTATATCACACACATTTTTTGCAATAAATCCCAATGAAAATCGTGCGGCTTTCAGAGGAGCATTTTTCAAGATAAAAGGCGACAAAATAACAGTTGTTACCTGTGACGGAAACCGTCTCGCAAAATGTGAGCATACCTGCGATTTAAAGGGAGAAAATCAAGACAGCGAAGAACTCGATTTTTCATTTATAATCCCCGGAAAAACACTGGCTGAATTTAACAAAATCATCAAAGATACCGAAGATGATGTAAAAATTGAGCTTGCAAGAAAACACGTGATTATGCGTGTCGGTGATATAATTTACTTCTCAAGATTAATAGACACAGAATATATCGACTATGAGCGTATTATTCCAAAAACAAGCACAGTTACCGTTATTATTGATGCGGAAAAAATGCGTCGTTCCCTTGAACGTGCCGCACTCGTGACCGAGGACAAAACTGTCGGAAGTGTACGGAGTTTTGTAAAATTATCTGTACATGGAAACACTATGGAGGTTTCGTCAGTGTCGGTAAACGGAAGCGTAAGTGATGAAATCGAAATAACTCATGAAGGAGAAGATATTGAAATCGGATTTAACTGCCGTTTCCTGCTCGATGTTCTGAAAGTGTGCGACGGTGAGATAAAAATCCTTATGTCAACTCCGATGATGGGAATTTCAATAAGTAAAAATAATGATGATGAAGCAGCTGAAGATAATTCCGAGGGCGATTATTTCTATTTTGTTATGCCGGTACGCATGAACGGCGCAAGTAATTAATAAATCAAATCATTTTATCTCCATAGAGTTGATTAAAAATTCTTAAAAAGACGGTAAGACATAATGAAATGTACTGCGGCGGAATTTCACAATTTCCGAAACCTGCGCGAAGTTTCAATTGAGTTTCCAAACGGTGTTACGGTACTCTCAGGGGAAAACGCTCAGGGTAAAACAAATATAATCGAGGGAATATACCTTTTTGCGAGAGGACGAAGTTTCAGAGCGGCAAAAGACAGTGAACTCGTCCTTTTCGGAGAAAAAGATATGTCGATAAAATTGAAATACGAGCTTGAGCTTTCCCCTTTCGGAACTCAAAATCAGAAAGGGGAGCTTTCATTTGTGTTTCAAAGCGGCAAATCGTCAGAAACAGATTCAGAACCGGCGCGCAGAGCGTTTTTTAAAGATAAAATCAAAGCGGAAAGAACCTCGGATATTATCGGCAATTTTCGGGCGGTTTTGTTTTGTCCCGAAAAT
>CALWTV010000161.1 GCA_944384555.1 uncultured Clostridia bacterium
ATCTTCATGATTTCACGAAGACGGATTCGGAACAGCTTGAGTATGAATTTAGGTTCTTTGTAGAACGAATAAGTAAGCAGACTATGGTCACAGTTCATGAACAGTGCTTGTGTAAAGCTTGTTCCGCGGTTAATCGCGTACATTATAAAAGTGAAATATGGAAGCATGTTTAAAACAAGCTTGTTTGCGTATTCTTTATATTCTGGAGCGAGATATATAACAAGAATACCTCCAAAGACTAAAAAGCAACATACTGATGCAATTCTTACAGTGGATTTCCAAAGTATTTTACGATGACGCTTAATAAACAACTCATTCAGGTATTCAAATCCTCTGCGTTTGCTTGTAATTGAAGTGTCGGCTGAGATTGCTTTTTCGCTTAATTTTTTTGCCGCAAGTTTAGCACTGTCCATTTGATTCATCATCTGAGAAAGCAGTCCCTGATTGATTTCACGATAATGATTGAATGATATGATTTTTCTTATACTGATTGCGCCTGCGGGGATAAATAATATCATTAAGATAATTGACACCAAAGAGGGTAGTGCAATACCAATAGCAGGCAGTCCATATGCGATAACAAGAAAAATTCCGACAGCTAACCAAAGATGCTTTTGAATTTTATTTTCATTATGGATAAAACCGCTTTTTTCGTACTCCCACAAAGAATATGCAGCTACAAAAAGCTTTATTCCTGCCACACAAAAAGGAATGATAATGCAAAACCAAATCGGAACACCGCACATTATTCCGAATATAATTGAAAACGGCATGAAACCGATAATTACTTTTAATATTGCATAACAGTAATTAACCAGTGTATATTCCTTTGCATTCATGCGCATTAGAATCATCGCATAGTATTTATCGCGGGTGGGATTGAAAATACTCGTGTTCATGAACCCACCGATTACGGTTAGAAAAACAAGCATGTGCAGGAATGTTTGATTATGGGGAATTTTTTCATAAAGCAGACCCATACCATAGAGCATAGTTATGAAATATAGAAATTTTCCCAAAAAGATAGAAAGAATTTCCCATATTACAGAGATTACATTTGCTAAAATTTTCAAATCATGTACTTGGTACAGAGTATCAGGTAAAATTTTTTTTAGCAATGGTATTTGCTTTAGAGAGTATAAAATACCATTAACACGGTATGTATTTCTGAGAGAAAAAGAGATGCGGAGTGTTTTAAGCATGTTCTTCCTCCGTCAGTGCCGCTATTATTTTATTTTTGAACTCATTGCTGTCCAAGTTAGATTTTTCTACTACTTCGAGTTCTCCATGGCTAAGCAGAACAATTTCATCACACAAGTCTAATGCAAGATCCATAAGATGCGTTGAAAAAATTGTAATGCGCCCGTCCTTTAGTGAACGGAGCAGCTGTTTCATTTCCTCGGCAACAACTACATCAAGGGAAGTGAGTGGCTCATCAAGAAGCAGAAGATTGGGCTGTGCTATGATATTTACGAGCATTTGCATTTTATTTTTCATTCCGTGAGAATAATCTTTCAAAAGTTTGTCACGGTCCTCTGGAGCAATACTCATATAATCAAAATATTCATCTATATTTTTGGGATTTTTAATAGATGATTCGTTTATATCTATAAAGAATTTCAAAAATTCACGACCGGTAAGAAATTCTGGTACTGTTGGTGTAGAAAGTACATATCCGATATCATTAGCGGAAACTTCACGTTGCATGCCGTTTTCTTCAAAATAAAATCTGCCACTGTCTGCCTTAATGTCACGGTTCAGGCAGTTAAAAAGTGTAGTTTTGCCGGCTCCGTTGCGTCCCAAAAGCCCGTAGATTTTACCATCTTCAAAGGTAAAATTAATATCTCTCAGCACTTCTTTTTTATCATAATTCTTTGAGAGATGTTCGATTATAAATTTCATATTCTCGCTCCTATTAAATATTTGATTAGGGGTTACAGATTTTGCATGGAGAATATCCATCTGCGATAGCTTCTTCACGAGACGAGACTGTACCGTAATTTTCCTGCGATATTCTTTTTGCGGAAGAACAGTCGGGAAGATGAAATTTTTTTGAATTTGTGTTAAGCACATACTTTACCTCAGCAGACTCAGCTTTTGCAGTAGTTTCGGCTAAGGTTTCAGGAACTGATTCAGCTTGAGTAGTAGTTTCAGCTGAGGTTTCGGGAACAGATTCAACTTGAGCAGTGGTTTCGGTAGCAGATTCAGCTTGAGCAGTGGTTTCGGTAGCAGATTCAGCTTGAGAAAAAGTTTCGTCAACTGTATCTGCATTTGTTTCGATATTGGATAAAATTTCCGATGTAGTTTCGTCAGAAGTTGATTCGGTAATTTCAGGGGCGGTTTCATCAAATACATTATGATTTTTACTTATGTCGATATAGGTTTTTTCAGTTCCGCAGCTGCAAAGTGAAATCAGTATACAGCAAACCGCGGCTATTTTAATAAATTTCATTTTTAATCCACCATATTACATAAAACTATAATATTTTCTATAATTATACGACTAATAAGGCCAAATATCAACATAAAAAATATATAAAATTATTTACACATATCAATACCTTTTAGTAGAGTTTCTTTTGAAATCATACCGAGAGCATTTGCAACCACAGTTCCGTCAGCTTTAATGAAATAAGTTGTCGGCAGTGAATATGCACCATATGTCTGAGCCGCATCGAGCTCTTTGTCAAAATATACAGGAAATGTATATTCTTTTTCATCAACATATTCTTGAGCTATTTCTACGGTTTCTCTTGTTCCGTCAGTTACGTTTATCATCGCAAATGTTATATCTTCTCCCATTTCTTCATATACAGATTGAAAATCCGGCATTTCCTCCTTGCAATAGCCGCACCATGTCGCCCAGAAATTAATAACAACAGGTTTGCCAAGTTCAATTAGAGATGAAAGAGTAACTTCATTTCCGTCCGCGTCATATACGGTAAAATCGGGGGCATAAATTTTTTCTTCTTCTGAAGTTTCCGAATTTTCAGAACTGGAATTTGAATTATCCGGCTGAGTATTGGCAGAGGTTTCATTTTTTTCAGAAGTATCGGCTGTTGTTACCTCTGAGAGGCTTCCTCCGGATAAATCTGTGCTTTGCTTAAGTTGATTATATAAAATTACTGCGGCAGCAATAAAAACAGCAAAAGCTGCTATTGCAATTATGGTTTTTAATCCGTTTTTCATATTATACCTCTTTTATTTATAATGTATTTTTAAAATTTACGTCAGAAAGATACGAGAGTAAATATTTTTTGCATTATTCCGGTCATCATCATAGCTCCGACGACGATAAGAAGCACGCCGCAGATTATGTTTATGATTGTGTAATTGCGCTTTATAAAATTGAATGCGCCTTTTAATTTATCAATTAATACCGCACTTATGACAAAAGGAATTCCGAGTCCGAGCGAATAGAGCAGGAGCAGGATAATTCCTTGAGTCAGAGAACCAGTCTGAGAAGCTATCATCAGAGCAGAGCCGAGAAATGCGCCTACACATGGTGTCCAGCCTATTGAGAAAATTATACCGAACAGCACCGACGAAAAGAATCCCATCGGTTTGATTGAAGTTTCGGATTTCTTTGAGAAGTTGAGAAAACCGATTTTAAGTATGCCGGTGAAATTAAGTCCGAATATGATAACTATTAATCCAGTAACGATATTTACTGCGGTTTGGTGCTGGCGGAATAAACTGCCTATACTTGCGGCAAATGCGCCCATTGCGACAAACAGTATTGTAAATCCGAGCACAAATCCGAGGGAATTTATCAGCGCACGATGTTTTTTTGAATTATCGGTATTTTCGCCGCCGGCAAAATATAAAATATATATCGGAAGCATTGGTAGCAGACACGGCGATATGAATGTAATTATTCCTTCGATAAATGTAAGAACATACTGCACATTTAATCACTCTCTTTCTTTTTATTATTTTTAGCATGTATGGCGGAGCTTATTTGATTTATTATATAAAAAAAAGCTATGACATTCAGTAACTACATCACATAGAATACATAGCTCTTATTATTTTATCTTTAATTACATGAGTTCACGCAGCTTTTTTTTGTCAATTACCTTGATTCCGCCGCGCGAAAGTTCAACGATTCCTTCAGTAGAAAAGTATTTCAGCATACGGGATACTACTTCGCGGGCGCTTCCCATATATTTGGCAACCTGTTCGTGAGTAAGGTGTATTGTATCATCGCCGGTTTTTGCGATTTCGTCATTGAGAAAAATGGCAAGCCTGCGGTCAAAGCTCATGAATAAAATCTGCTGCATTGCCCACATTACGTCGGAAAATCGTGTCACTGCTATATTAAGCGCAAAATTTTCTACATAAACATTATTTTCACATAGCTGTGCAAATGTGCGCGGATTTATCATGAATAATTCACTGTCTTCTTCTGCATCAATGCATACATCAAATGTAATTGCATGTAATACACATGATGCCGCAAGCATACATATATCGCCGGAATACAATCGGTAAAGCGTGATTTCCTTACCTTCATCTGAAAGCATATACGCACGCAGACAGCCACTTTTTACAAAAACACCGCCTTTGCATTCGCTTCCGCCGCTGTGAATTGTTTCTCCAGCTTTATATTTTACATATCGTGTATTTTCACACAGTAGTTTTTTTTCATCTTCACTTATCTTATCCCAAAACGGAAAATAATCATGGTAAAGACCTATACATTCTTTTGATTCCATAAAATAGACCCCGAAATTAATAATAATGCTCCGGAATCCGAGAAACCAGAGACCGGAGCAAATAAATTCAATGCTCTGCTGAAAATCAGCCTACATTTTTATCAAAAATGTATAACATATAAGAACCGTTTGCGCGTGTTAATTCCTTGTCAGGATTAACTTTTGTTCCGCCGGATGATAAGATTTTGGTGTAAAGAGCCCACTGTACTGCATCAAGATTGTCGATATCTGCCTTATCTTCATACTTTGCGGTATCAAGACGACCTTCGGTGTTGAAATCTTTATAGTTTGCAAAGTTGAATAAAATTTCAGAAGCAGTTTCATTTGTAAGTACTTCGTTGGGGGAAACTTTATCATCAGTTGCGGAAACTATGCCTTCCTTAACTGCCCATGCGAAAGCTTTTGCGGTTTCAGTACCGGATTCAACGTCGCTGTAAACAGTTGTATAACCGCTTAAATCAACTTTTGCATATCTTGCAAGAGCAACTACGAGCTGTGCACGTGTGAACGGGTCAGCAGGGTTGAAATAATCTTCGCTCTTGGGGTCGATAAGTTTGTTTTCTTTTACGAATTTAACAGGATTGTAGTACCACGAGTCACCTACAATATCCTTGTATACAACAGTATCTTTATTTGCGATTACTAAATCGGAAATTGATGATTCCTGTTTATCTGAGTCAGATGGTTTTGAGGGATTAGGAGGTGTAATTGTATGGTAACCACCTGTTTCACATAAACCGCAGTCTATGCATTTGCCGCATAGTTTACAAATTTCATGATTTTTTACATAATCATTGAGTGTACCGTAGTATACATTATTTCCGTCTATGCTGAATGTATACTTATCTGTTGCGGGGTTTATTTTGAGAATTTCATCAATTGTGAGATATCTCATTCCGTTATATACTCTTGTAAACTTATAAACGTGCTTACCGTTAAAGAAAAGATCGCTTAAATAATTTGAGCTAATGTAAGAACCGTCATAATATGACCAGTATCTTGAGTGTTTTAAATTTGTACAATTATAATTTTCACAGATTGAGCAATAATGGGGGTTTGACTCTCCTTCAATGTAAATCCAGTTATTCATGTGATCAGGATTTGCACAGTTGTACGATTCACATTTTGTACACCAATGCCACCAGCCATTGTTCCAGTTATTATTTATAGTCCAATAACTCATATGATTAGCATTAGTGCAATAATAATTTTGACAAATTGAGCAGTAGTGATTCCAACCGTATATCCAGTTGATATCATTTGTCCAACTGTAATAATGATTTATGTCATTACACCAATAATTGCCACATATTGTGCACCAGTGATCATAATAATTACCAAATCCAGGATTCATATGCTGAACGCAGTTATAAATTCCGCAAATTGGACAATATCCGTTCCAATTTGTTATAACTGAAATAGTGAATGTGTGAGTGTCATAGTTTGACGCAAGAGCAGTTACTGTTGCCTGCCCAATACTGTCTGCATAAACAACACTGTCTTTAAGTCTTATATATGGACTTGATTCCTGCCAGCTTATAATTTTAACACCGTTTGGAATGTAACTGCCCAAGTCATATTTTTCGCCTACTTTCAAATATATGATGCCATAATTAGTATTTGCTGCGCTGACCATACTCGGCAGTAGAACGAATATCATGCTGAGCACCATGATAACGGATAAAATCCGCGTAAATGACTTTTTCATTTTTAAATTCTCCTTTTTAAAATATTTTTCATATAGGTCTGGAATTTGTGAAGAATTTTCCTTACCGTATATAATATGACGAACAGAAAATAAAATTTGTTCCGTATAATTATTTTACCTTTTAAACAATATCATGTCAATAGTATTTTATGAAATTATCCAATTTTAATAAATTATTCATGATATGGTTTTCGGCAAAAAATTATATATTACTGTATAATTCGTCTTTTGAAAGATTATAGATTTTCTCAAACCAATTATCTATATCGGGAATAGGCCGTACAGACTCCCATTCAAAATGAATTTTATTATTTTTTAAAAGACTAGTTCGGCATACGAGATTTTTATGAGCATTATCGATTTCTATTGATTTATTTTCTTTAATTATGCATAAAGGTGATTTGTCTGTTATAAGATAAGAGCCTCTGCTTTTTCCACCGTGTTTTATATATTCACGGATTGCGTTCAGATACATGAGCTGAGAAATGAGTACATCGTAATTTATCGCGGCTTCGGTAAGTGATGAAATATCTGACACCATATTTTCCTTTTCAGAAAAGAATTTGTTAATTTCATTTTCGATTTTTGATATGGCTGATTCAATTTTATTGATATTTCTTAAAAAAGTGCCGCAGCCACTCATGATTTTTCCGTATTCATATCTGCGCTTAATAATATTTTCTCGTGTTGAGTTTCCGCCGAGCAGGGAAGCGATATTTTTGACTGTATTGGATATATCACCTGCACTTAATTTTTCAATATTTTTTTCATCTAAATAAATGGCTGCGATTTTTTCCGCAACACGGATTGCACTTACTTGAGTTGAATTAAGCGCACTTCCACCGGGGCGGTATACTCCAAACACACCGTTTACTTCTCCGATAGGGAATAAGTTTGATACATTTACGCTTTCATAAAAGATATCTCCGGCAAGTCCGCCGTTACAGTGCTGTGCGCATACCGATATTTTGAGAGGTGATTTTTCGAGATTAATTCCGTGGGATAAGTACAAATTATACGCTTTTTCATTCATTTTACGTAATCTTTTAATCGGAGTATCATCAATGGATTCACTTTTGATAAGGTATTCATGTGCTTCACCGTCAATGAGATTTATATCAAATTTACCTGATGCATTTAAACAGCATGAAGGATTTCTGCGAAAATCAAGAAAAACCTCACGACCCTTTGATTCTTCCGCAAAAACCGCAAGGTCAATACAGCTTGAGCCTTTAATGCCGTTTTCATTGATTTTACGCGGGTCAAACGGCCATTGATAACCTTTTTTGAAAATACATGCGGTTAATGTTTTATCATCGTCAAAATAATCTCTTAAAAATTCACGTTCGTCTGAGCCGTCCGGATTTCTTGAAATATATCGCGGTAAAACCTGCTGATAACTTCCGGATAAATTCCATCTGAATTCAGTTGACGCGATTCCGTACTGTGATTCTGTCAAATTTATTCCCTCTGCTCCGGCAAGAAACGCAGTACCGATTCCGCAGGTTTGACTTTCGGGATATACAGTTGACGAATAAATCGCACTTGCTCCTCCAACGGCATAAACTACATTTTGCGCTGAAAATACGACAAGCCCGAATTTATTGTATCCTGTGTTTGCGCTTAAAGCGGTGATTCCTACCGCTTTTTTCGTTCGCTTAGTCTGTTTTTCTTCTTTTACATCTGATTTATCAAAGTCAATGTTTCTCGTGATTATCTGAATTACTCTGTATCCGTCATATATTGGAATATCATCAGGCAGAGCGTTTTCGAGCGCTTCTGTCATGAGTTTTGAGGTAAGAGGACCGCAGGAAGTAGCGCGTCTTTTTTCGTCATGGTCTGTGCGGTATCCCGTATATTCTCCGAATCGGTCATGCGGAAACGGCACTCCCAATGACACGAGATTATAAAATCCCCTAAGCGATAATGCGGCTTCAGTTAATGCAATGTCACCATGCATAGCTCCGCCCGCCATAAGGTCTTTTGCCATTTCATAAGCACTGTCAGGGGTGTTTAGATTTGTGGACATTTTGTAATATGTTTGCTTGTCTGAACCGGTGTTGCGTGATGTTCCCATTTTTATGCCCTCAGTGACAACGGCAATATTTTTTTGTCCGAGCCGGAGTAATGACAAGACACACGCATATCCGGCCGCACCTGTTCCGACAACCACGGTATTATATGAAAATACTGGTATTTCTATTTTTTCATTTCTAATTTGTGTTGATATTTTGTAATCAGGTTTCATTTCTTTTCCTTATTTTATTGTTAATTTATATAAATTTATTGACATTTAATATGGGGTAATATATAATTTCTGCATAAGCATATTTTCAATCAATCATTTATTCAAATTAGGAGGGAATATCAGTGGCTTTATTTTTTGAAAAATATTATAACGGCGATAAAAACTTAAATGTAAAAAGCTTTGAGAATATCAAATTTTTTATGGATTTAAAAAATTCCGACGGAAAACTTGATATATCAAAAACAGTTGAGCCGGAAGTAAAGGACATGTATATCAAAAAAGCAAATGAAATTGCCGCACAAGATGTGCCGCGCCTTAAAGCTTCCGAATACATTATGTTTGTCAGAAACGGAAACCGCAGTGTATATGAGAGTTATTGCTTTAAGCGGCGTGACAATATGCTGACCCTTTTAATTGCCGCGGTGCTTATTGAATCGGATTATGCCGATGAAAATGAAACTGAAAAGTCTGCAAGACGAAATTCAAGTCCGATTTTAAATGCGCTTGCCGATTATGTTTGGGCGATTTGTGAGGAAAGCACTTGGGTTATACCAGCGCATAATCAGTCTGAGCCAAATCATAGGTGCGCACTTACTGCACAATGGCGTGATGTCAGATACATAGATTTGTTTGCAGCTGCGGCAGGTGCAGATATGGCGGCGGTATGGTATATGGGCGATATGCTTGATTCGATCTCTCCGCTTATTCGGCGCAGAATTAAAGATGAGCTTGAACGGCGTATTTTTGTTCCATTTATGAAATATGATATGTATTGGATGGGCTTTGACGGCAGACCGGTTAACAATTGGAATCCGTGGATTGCGTCTAATATACTTACCGCGTTCGCATTTGCCTGTGAAGATGATAATGCCCGGCATGACGCAGTTATTCGTTCGATGAAGATAATCGATAACTTTACCCGTTTTTATCATGATGACGGCGGCTGTGACGAAGGCTGCGGATATTGGAATGTTGCCGGAGCTTCATATTTTGATGCGCTTGAAATAATTTACGATATGACAGGCGGCGAAATCGATATTTTCAGAGAGCCGTTTATAAAGAATATGGGCGAATATGTTGTTGATTTTTATTCTGGTGGAAGATGGTGCGTTAATTTTGCGGACTGTGCTCCGACGGCTGTTCCGCCTGCGTTTATATGCGCAAGATTCGGCAGACGTACAGGTTCGGAAAAGCTGCGCAGATTAGGAACCGCAAATGTAAAAAATAAAAATCTGCTCGATGCGTTTTCTTCAACCGTATACAGAGGAATAAAAAATTTCTATGAATATGATATTTTGAATAAATCTGGTGAACCTTTGATATGCGATACAAATAAATTTTATCCCGGAATATGCGTAATGCTACAACGTCAGTGCCCGGAATTTGGAAAAGGACTTTTTCTTGCCGCTAAAGGTGGAAATAACAGCGAAAGCCATAATCATAATGATGTTGGATCATTTTGCGTTTATAAAGACGGAGTACCTGTAATAATTGACGCGGGAGTCGATGATTACACTGCAAAGACGTTCAGTTCGCAGAGATATACGATATGGACAATGCGTTCACTTTATCACAATCTCCCGAATTTCGGGGATATTGAGCAAAAGGCAGGCGGTGAATATAAAGCAAGTGAAGTTGATTATGATTCAGAAAGACGTTCGCTTTCGCTTAACCTTACCGGAGCATATCCTGAAAATGATATCTTGAAATCATATATCCGAAAATCCGAGATGAACGACGATAAAATTAGCATAACAGATAAAATAGAGCTGAATTCACGTTCAGAAATAACATTCAATTTAATATTTGCAGATAAGCCGGAAATTTCGCAAGGCGAGATAAACGTAAGCGGAACAAAAATAGAATTTGATAAATCGCTTGAATCATTGATTGAGGAAATTCCGCTTCCAGCAGGTCGGCTTAAAAACGGTTGGCAGAGAGATATGCTTTGGAGAGTTCGTTTAATTGACAAGTCTGCGCCCGGCGGTGAATACAAGCTAATTATATCATAAACTATTCAAAAAACAAGATATACTTAATATTTGATTTATGATAAAAAATAAAAGAGGGCAAAAACCCTCTTTTTATATATTTAAAAATTATTTTTCAACGTTTTTGCAGGCGATAAGCTTTGTACCGGATTCAATAAAATTGTCAATGATGGTGTCTCCTGCTTTTATAGGAGCGTTTACGGTTACTTTCGCAATCTGCTTCATTGCCTTTAACATCTCACCCTTCGGAATAGGCTGACTTGTTTTAACCGGCAGCATTTTTTCGGCTTTACTGTTGATTTTTACGGTCGAGGTAAGAGTACGTGTAGGATTTGTGATTTCCGATATCGCGTATTTTTTACCTCTGGGACAGGTATTGCCTTCCACATTTTTTACCTTTCCGTCTTCGATTTCGACTTCAAGACGGCATCCAACAGGGCATACAATACATGTCATTTTACGCTTTTCCATATTATTTATCCTCCGTATCAGACTCTGCGGCACTTACGGATATCTTAATTTCAGCCGCAGACATAAGTGATTTTGCGGTTTTTTCGTCAATTTCCACGCTTTCCATCTCTCCCGGAGCAACAACCGGCTTTTTCTTTGAATAAAGCGTTTCGCCGTCAGCAGTCAGAGTAATTGTGACTTTGCGGTAGTTATTATCTACACGGAAGAAGAATTTAA
>CALWTV010000162.1 GCA_944384555.1 uncultured Clostridia bacterium
CTCTTCAACCTTTTTCATTACACGCTGTATTAAAGTATCGTTCATTTCTTCGTTCATGGCACTTAATTCCTTTCTGATTCGTTTTCTGCCGTCATTGAGCTGCCATTTCACAGTTCCTACTGATATGCGCATTCTATCGGCAATTTCCGCAATTGACAGCCCTTCAAAATAATATAGATTGATTACTGTTTTGACTTTTTCAGGCAGATTGCTGATGCTTTCATGGAGCAATTCACTCTCTTCAGATGATACATACATAAATTCAGGATTTTGACACCGCTCATCTTCCGACAGGCGGTTTTCAATTACATCAAAACCGAGAAATCCACGGAAACGTGTCACCATGTTTTTAGCGCAGTTCCTCGCAATTCTGCAAACCCATGAACCGTATTTCTTAGGTTCACGCAGTATATTCAATTTCATCCACGCAGTTATAAAAGCGTCTTGAGCGGCGTCCTCCGCAAGAGAACGGTTTTGTATAACAGAATAGGCGGCGGAGATAACAGCTTTTTCATAGCGGAGCACCAACATTTCGTAAGCGGACTGTTCGCCGGCGAGAGTCAGCATTACGAGTGTTTCATCGTTTTGTTCCTGATAATGCAATTGTATCACCCTTTCTTTATGCTATCGGAAAACGTTTTCGTATATAAAGACAAATTTTTATTAAAAAAGGTTGGGTAAAATCCGTACTTTTTTAATAAAAAGTTTTTTGAAATGGGGGTTTTGGGGAAAAAGCTTTTTTTCAAAAAAGTTTTTCTCCCAATAAAAAAATCCCCTCACAAAAACTAATTTTTTATCTCTCCTATGAATATATATCTATATGACAATAATCAGCGGACTATATAAAAAAGGAGAGATGCTTTATTTATAAAACGGATTTTAATACACAAACAGTAAACATATCAAAAAAAAATCGCGGTCTCACATCAGCAGAAGTTGAAAAATCACGCCTTGAGCATGGTTCAAACTCGCTGACACAACATAAAAAGAACAGCTTTCTAAAGAGCTTCGCCTCTAATTTCAATGACCCGATTATACGTATTCTGCTCGGCGCACTCGCCGTAAATGTAATATTCATGTTCGGAGACGCTGATTGGCTCGAATGTATCGGAATAGCCATAGCAATAATACTCGCAACTCTTGTGTCAACTATTTCCGAATACGGAAGCGAACTTGCGTTTGAGCGATTGATTGCCGAGAGCGAAAATTCAAAGGCAAAGGTAATCCGTGACGGGAAAGAGTGTGAAATTCCCGTATCCGAAATCGTAAAAGGCGATATTATACTGATTGAATCCGGTGAAATAGTACCGGCTGACGGAATAGTAATCTCAGGAAGAATAACGGTAGACCAGTCCGCATTAAACGGCGAGAGTAAGGAAACGGATAAATTCCCGATAAATCATAACTCTGAAAATTCCGATAAATCAAACCCGCTTGACTTAAAAAATCATATTTACAGAGGCAGCTCAGTCTGCGGCGGTGAGTGCGAAATGATTGCCGAATCAGTAGGCGACCGCACATTTTACGGAAGCGTGGCGGCGGAACTTCAGGAAGAAAAACGTCCGAGCCCTTTAAAACACAGATTGGGCGTTCTAGCCAAAAGTATAAGCTTTGCGGGATATGCAGCGGCTTGTGCGGTAGCGTTTGCGTATCTATTTAATGCATTTGCGATAGACAGCCAGATGAACGGCGCACTTATCATGCAAAAATTCAATGATATGCGTTTTGTGGCAAGCGAACTTTTGAATGCCCTCACCCTTGCCGTATCGGTACTTGTAGTCGCAGTGCCCGAAGGACTGCCTATGATGATAACGGTAGTGCTTTCATCGAATATGAAGCGTATGGCACGTGACAACGTTCTTGTAAGAAAACTTGTCGGAATAGAAACAGCCGGAAGCCTTAGTATTCTTTTCACGGATAAAACGGGAACACTTACCTGCGGAAAAATGCGTGTCGGCGCAATAATAACAGGTGACGGAACTGCCGTCAAATCAATAAAAAAAGATAAAAACAATGCCGAATTCAACCGTATATTTGCGCTTTCATGCAGGTATAACACCTCAGTCAGCGAAAATAAGCTTGGAGGAAACGCAACCGACCGCGCGATATTTTCAATATTCGGTTCGGACAATAAAAAATCAGGCGAAAATTTTACCGTAACTGAAAAAATTCCGTTCAGCAGCGCCTATAAATATTCGGCGGTAAGAATATCCGGTTCAAATGAGGGATATGTTTTTTTAAAAGGCGCACCGGAAATAATACTGCCCAAACTTACGCATTATCTTAACCATGACGGAAAAGTTTACCCTCTCAGCAAAAGCCAATTCGCAAATCTTACAAATATGATGTCAAAATACGCCTCGGAAGCGTACCGTATAATTGCGATTGCATACGCTCCCGAAAAATCATCATGTGTTCTTGATGAAATAAAATCGCTTACACTTATTGCTCTTGTCGCTCTTCGTGACGAAATAAGGCGCGAGGTTCCTGCGGCGGTAAAGGAAGTCAAGGGCGCGGGAATAAAAACCGTTATGATAACCGGCGATAATGAACTGACCGCTTTGTCAATTGCCCGCGACTGCGGAATTTTCTCTGAGGGAGATATCGCCATAAGCGGTACTGAACTAAGGCGTATAAGTGATGAGCGTCTTGCCGAGATTTTAACGAAAATATCGGTAATTTCACGCGCACTGCCTTCGGATAAAAGCCGGCTTGTAAAGATATCTCAGTCACTCGGATATGTCGTGGGAATGACCGGTGACGGAATAAATGACGCTCCGGCTTTGAAAAACGCTGACGTTGGCTTTGCAATGGGCGCAGGCACAGAAGTAGCAAAAGAAGCCGGCGATATTATTATAACAGATAACAATTTCAAGTCAATTGCAAAAGCGGTACTTTACGGCAGGGCAATTTTTGAAAGTATAAGAAAATTTATCATATTCCAGCTTACGATGAATTTATGTGCGGTCGGGGTATCGGTAATCGCGCCGTTTATCGGAATAGATACACCAGTTACGGTTATTCAAATGCTTTGGATAAATATAATTATGGACACACTCGGGGGGCTTGCGTTTGCGGGTGAGGTTCCATTAAAGGAATATATGAAATATCCGCCTAAACCCCGTGATGAAAAAATACTCTCACGTAACATGATAAGCCAGATTGCCGTGACCGGAAGTTATACGCTTATTTTATGTATTGCATTTTTAAAGCTCGATATGTTCCGTGAGCGACTGCTTTTTACAGATGGCGTATACTTTATGACCGGATTTTTCGCGCTGTTTGTGTTCAGCGGAATATTCAACTGTTTTTCTGCAAGAACTCCAAGGCTTAATTTACTCTCACATCTCGGAGCAAATCACGCATTTATAATAATAATGGTGTTTATTTCTGTATTGCAAACCGCATTTATTTATTTTGGAGGAGAGGTATTCCGCACAACTGCGCTTGACAGAAGTGATTTCATGTATATTTTGTGTCTTGCGTTTACAGTTATTCCGGCGGATTTGATTCGCAAAACAATTATCAGGCTTCGTAAATAAAAGAGAACTCGCTTCTCATGCCATGGGAGTTTCGCCCTCTGCGGAGGGCGACCAGAGGCTCTGCCTCTGGACACCGCAAGCCTTTGAAAAGGCTTGACCTAAACTTTTCATTGGGCTGCGCCATTAAATTTTTATTATGTGCTGATTTTAATACAAGAATTCGATTCAATTATGAATTATGAATTTGAATTAAATATATGAGCCTTGATTTAATATATCTTGTGTGGTATAATTTCATATAATAAGTATCATAACAAGGTAAGTGAAAAAATGAAAAAGTATATATACGATACTCACGTTCATACAAGTGAGGTCAGCAGGTGCGCCTCAATTTCAGGGGCCGATACCGCTGACTTTTTTAAATCTCTCGGTTACAGCGGATTTTTCGTAACCGACCACTTCTTTAATGCAAATACAACAGTACCTAAGTCAGGTATGTCTTGGACTGACCGTGTGGATATGTTCCAAACCGGATATCTTGCCGCAAAAAAACGCGGAGACGAAATCGGTATTGATGTTTTTTTTGGCTGGGAATATACGTTTGGAGGTTCGGATTTACTTACATACGGACTTGGCGCAGAGTGGCTGCTTGAAAATCCCGACGTATGCGAATGGCACGTAAAAGACTACTGCGACCGTGTTCACAATGCGGGCGGATATATCGTTCACGCTCACCCGTTCCGTGAAGCGGATTATATCAATATGATAAGGCTTATTCCTCGAAAAGTCGATGCCGTCGAAATTTTCAACGCAAACCATGACGGTGATTTTGAAAATAACATGGCGGAATTCTACGCTTCTTCATATAATCTTGCTGTGAGCGGAGGAAGCGACTTTCATTTTACGAATCAATACAGATTCGGGGGAATTAAAACCGATGAGCCGATAAAATCGGTATCTGATTTTATAAATGCCGTAAAATCACGCAACGTTGAGATTGTCTGCGTGGACAATAATATTGTAAAATAAATTAATCAAAAATAAGAGAGGGAGAAAATATAGATATGCCAATAAAAATACCGCAGGGACTTCCTGCCGCTGCTGTGCTTGAACAGGAATATATTTTTACGATAGACGAAATCAGGGCAAATACTCAGGATATACGACCGCTTAAAATTGTAGTGCTTAATCTTATGCCTACAAAAATTGTTACAGAAACACAGCTTACAAGACTGCTTTCAAATACCCCACTTCAAGTTGATTTAACACTTCTGCGCACCGCTACTTATAAATCCACAAACACCTCTGAAGAGCACATGACCGCATTCTATAAAAGTTTTGATGAGATAAAGCAGAATAAATATGACGGGCTTATAATTACCGGTGCACCTGTCGAAAATCTTGATTTCTGGGACGTTGATTACTGGGACGAATTATGCGAAATAATGGAGTGGTCAAAACATAACGTCTATTCAGTTTTTCACATATGCTGGGCGGCTCAAGCTGGACTTTACTATCATTACGGAATTCCGAAATATTCACTTGACAAAAAGGTTTTCGGAGTATTTGAACATACCACTCTCTTACCAACTCACCCATTACTGCGCGGTTTTGACGAGATGTTCTATGCCCCCCACTCACGCCATACCGAAGTCAGAGAGAAAGATATAAAACGTTGTCCGGAGCTTGAAATTCTGGCTAAATCAGAAAAAGCAGGCGTATATATAATCGCTGAAAAACAATGCCGTATGTTTTTCGTAACCGGACATTCCGAATATGATTACGATACTCTCTCAAAAGAATATTTCCGTGATTTGGACCGCGGTCTGCCGATTGAAATCCCATATAATTATTTCCCCGATGATAATCCCGATAAAACTCCGAAAAACAAATGGCGTTCACATGCTCATCTGCTTTTCGCGAACTGGCTCAATTATTTTGTGTATCAGCGCACACCGTACGATTTAAACGAAATCGGCAAATAATTCTTGAAAATATAAAAACATGAGCTGAGTGATTATGGTAATCCAAGTTACCTTTTCACTTAACTCATGTTATTTTTATTTATATTTTAAAATTAGAAATTAACTGTTATTGAAACCTTGTCGGGACTTGATTCAAATGTCAACAGAGATGTATTTGTCTCCGAATTCGGAATAATGTCAACGGGAATTTCCTTGCCGCCGCACACAGCTGTTACATTTTTAACGGGACGTTTGGTGTAAATTCTCATTGCCGCTGTCATCTTTTCCGGACCAATAAATTTGAATTTCATTGAACGTGCCGTGAATTTAGCGTCGGTTATTCTGCCTGATACCGCAATGACATCACATGCAGTCGTTTTATCAATTGAAGATAAATCATAGAAAAGACCGACTGAACCAGGTTTTAATACAGGGTTCTTTTCAATGCACAGGTTGGTTGAATATAAATCCACATATGTTCCGTCAAGCGTGAAATCTTTATTTGTAGTTTCGTCCATTACAGCTGTTACTACATAGCTTCCGCGCTTTAAAATCATAGCGTTTGAGTCTTCCCAGTTGTAGCCGGACTGTGCAAGCACTTCTTTTACTTTCGCACGGTATGCGGTGCTTTCGTCAGCGGATACCGCAAAATTCTTAGGATGTTTATTTATAACCAAAATTCTGCCGTTTCCGACATTGTAAATTCCGTCTGCGGGTTTGCGTTCAAGTCCGAGAGATTCAAACAGGTGCTCTGCGGGATTTTTGTAATCATTTTCGCCCGCATTCCACCAATGGCGTATATCATGGAAGCAGTCTGAACCGTCACCGGCATATATTAAAGTACCGCCGCCGCGTACCCAGTTAGCGAGAGCCGCGTTAATATCGGGAGATTCCGGTTTCATATATTCATAGCTGAGAACAAGTGTATCGTACGCGTCGAGATATCCGGCAAAACGGCGGATATTATCAAGCTGAACGGGTCGTACACACAAGCCGTATTTGAGCAGCGGGAGTGCAAGACCGTAGAACGGACTCCATTTTACTGTGCGTGATTCGTTGAATTCCGGATCTCCGTCAGGATAAATACGCTGGAACATACAAGAGTCAGCAAGCAGAAGTCCGACTTGCTTTTCACCGCTTATCCATTTTGCCTCAGTATTCTTGAGCTGGCGCAGAGTATGCATAACTGTAAGCAGATTTGTTTCATATTCTGCGGGAATATCCTCAGTTCCGGTTTTGTCCTCAGTCGGATATTTGCCGTTCATTACACGGTTAGGCCACGGGCAGACTTCATAATCCGAAATCGCGGGGTGAAGCAGTGAAGCAGTAACGGTACGGTAATAATCACTGCGGTAATCTTTCCAGCAGTAGCCGGGGTTATCTTCAATCGGGTCATGTAAGAACCACATACGTCTGCCTGTTCCACGTACAAGCTCCTGCATGATTCCGTATTCAAGAAATGCGGTTTCAAATGTGCGTTCCTTTGTTATTCCATTGAATACGTTTGCGGTACGTGATGTACCTGTCCAAATCTGCGCTATGTAGCCGTCAATTGAAGGCAAATCTACAAGCGCGGATTCGGGAGATACAATTTTCCACTGTGAATAGTTGATGAGCGAATGAGTCGGCACATAGAAACGAAGCAGTCTGCCGTATTTGACCATCGCATATTCTTTGAGTTCAGCGCACAGACGGTCTAAAGTTCTCGTATAAAGATACTGTTTGAGCTTTGACGCGCGGTACTGTCCCTCTGCAGTTGCCTGAGGATCCTGCCACGGTTCTTTATAGTAAATCTGCCACTCGCGTTTAAATGCCTCGGAATAGCCGGTTTCAACCCAGAATTCCGGTTCTTCAAGATGAATTGCCTCAACGCCAGCGTCAACTGCGGCTTTGAGTTTTTGAGCGAGATATTTTGAAAATGAAATTGACGGAACCATGTAGGGAATATCTACGCCGTGATTCATTTCAGAACCATCGCGTTTGAGCTGTCCTTCGTCATGGTGGTCGATTCCGTCAAATTTACCGTAGAGGTAATCCTGATATCCGCCCCACGAAACACCGGTCATCAGATGGATTACATATCCCTGTTTTTTCCACGGCTTGATTCGATTTTTTAAATTGTGGAAACCGTACACCATTACAAAATCGCACTGTACGTCTATGCGTCTGTTATAATCGGAGGCTTCCTGCACTCCGGTTCTTTCTTCTTTTCTATCGTAAAATTCCATAAAACAGCCTTTCCCAAAATCCATTATTTTAATATAATCAAAAAACAACAGAAAATATCCGTCTTTTCAAAAAGTTTTAATATTCTTAAAAGCAACAGAAAATATCTATCTTTTTAAAAAATCATAAAAATAACAGAAAATGATTTATAAAAATAAAGTACATCCTTGAGTTTTAAAATAATTTATGCGTTCTTTTAAAGCGTCCTCACTCACTTTCAGATATTCAGCAAGACAGGGGAGGCAGAAATATTCCGTTGCTCCCCTGTTTATCATTTTTTTATGTATGCCGATTTCATCTTGAGAGAGATTTTTTCCGCATTTCATACATTTAGCCATTGCTTATTTTGCGGGGACGAGTTTTGCTTTATATATCTTGCAGCCATGAGACGGAACTTCCGCCCACATGTTTTCGGTAACAACCTTAGGTATTTTTTCACCGGTTTCGATATCGGTAAGCTCAAAGCCATATCCGCTTGCGACAGTCAAACCGAGGTCATAGAATTCAACAAATACGTTTCCGTCATTCTGGTCAAAATTGAAGAATGCAAGCACATATTCATTATTTGAGAGATGTTTAAACATGCAGATACGATTTGAGTTTGCGTCGCCGGATACAAAGAACGGAGGACGTGCTTCTTCATCTTGATTTATTGCGATTAATTCTTTATCAAGCAGAAGCTTTTTGGTTTCTTCGCTCATATTACGGACATCACAACCAATCATAAGCGGAGATGCGAACAGACACCACAATGCGAAATGTGTGCGATATTCACGGTCAGTACAGCCTACGCCGTTTGCAACGTTGCCTTTGCCGCTCATTCCGCAGATAAGCATA
>CALWTV010000163.1 GCA_944384555.1 uncultured Clostridia bacterium
GAATTTAATATGAGTAAACCGAATATTATAGTTATTTTATTAGATGATATGGGTTGGAAAGACCTCGGCTGTACCGGCTCGAATTTTTATGAAACTCCGAATATAGACAAACTGGCGAGAGAGGGCATGATTTTTACAAATGCGTATGCCGCGTGTCCGGTTTGTTCACCGTCAAGAGCGAGTTATCTTACGGGAAAATATCCGATATCAACCGGAGTGACGGATTGGATTGATATGGGTAATTTTCACCCGATACGTGCAAAAATGATTGAGGCTCCTTATGAAAAGCACCTTCCGAAAGACTGTGATACTGTGGCAAGTCTGCTTCATGATTACGGATATGCGACATGGCATGTTGGAAAATGGCATCTCGGAAGTGAAGAATATTATCCGGAAAAATTCGGATTTGAGAAAAATATAGGCGGCTGTTCATGGGGACATCCGCATAAAGGATATTTTGCGCCTTATGGCATATCGACTTTACCTGAGGGAGATGATGGTGAATATCTTACCGACCGCCTAACCGATGAAGCGATAAAATTAATTTTATCAGATGAAGAGCGACCGTTTTTCCTCAGCCTGTGTCATTATACTGTTCATAATCCTATGCAGGCAAAAGAAAAAGATATAGATTATTTTAAAAATAAAGCTGAAAAAATGGGACTTGACAGTCAGACAGCGATAATTCCGGGAGAACCTATACCGAGCGCGAAAAATCCCGATGTGCGTGTTATGCGAAGAATGTTTCAATCAAACCCCGTTTACGCGGCTATGATTTGGAACCTTGATGAGAACATAGGGCGTTTAATGAGCGCATTGAATGAGAGCGGAAAAGCTGATAACACAATGATAATTTTTACTTCCGACAACGGCGGACTTTCCACAAGTGAAGGTTCTCCCACATGCAATCTTCCGGCGCGTGAGGGAAAAGGCTGGATGTATGAGGGCGGAACAAGAGTGCCGTTTTTTGTGTGGTATCCGAGTAAAATTAAAGCGGGAAGTTGTTGCCGTGTTTCGACTACTACCCCCGACCTTTTGCCAACTATACTTGATATGGTTGGTGCAAAAGACAAAATTTCGAAAGATATTGACGGCGTATCACTTAAACCGCTGTTTTTCGGAAATTCTATTCCGGAACGTCCGTTGTTCTGGCATTATCCCCATTATGGAAATCAGGGCGGCACTCCAGGAGGTTCGGTTGTTTTCGGCAGATATAAATATATCGAATTTTTTGAGGACGGATACGGGGAATTATATGACTTGCTTACTGATTTCAATGAGATTAACAATATAGCCGATATTTATCCGGGCAAGGCAGAGGAGCTTAAAACATTACTGCATGAGTGGCAGAAATCAGAAAACGCACGCTTCCCAGTAATAAATCCGGAATATAAAAAAGTCTAAAGTTTCTTAAAATAAAAAAGATTCGGGGATAAGCTTTTTTTAAGAAAAGTTTTCCCCGAAAGTTAATCAAGTTAAGATTAAATTGAAAAAATCAGATTTTGTTTCCGATATCCTTTTTTAAATCTGAGATAATCTTTTTTTCGAGCCGTGATATGTACGACTGAGAAATTCCGAGCATATCCGCAACTTCCTTTTGAGTGCGCTCTCTACCCCCATTAAGCCCGTATCTCAGTTCAATTATTATTCGTTCACGTTCATCAAGCTTCATTATCGCTTCACGTATAGTTTTATTTTCAACTTCATGTTCAATGCGTCGGTATACAACATCTTCGTCACTTCCAAGTACATCTGACAGCAAAAGCTCATTGCCGTCCCAGTCGGTATTGAGCGGCTCATCGATTGATACCTCGACGCGCTGATTTGAGTTTTTGCGGATATACATGAGAATCTCATTTTCGATACAGCGTGATGAATATGTTGCAAGCTTAATTCCCTTGTCCGGACGGTAGGTGTTAATTGCCTTTATAAGTCCGATTGTCCCGATTGAAATCAAATCTTCAATTCCTATACCGGTATTTTCAAATTTTTTTGCGATGTATACAACAAGACGCAGGTTGTGTTCTACAAGTACGGTACAGAGTGAGCGGTCATCTTCAAGACGGCTGATTATATCGGCTTCCTCTACCTGCGAAAGCGGAGGCGGCAAAACATCTGCTCCGTTGATATAAAAATCTCCCGAATTGTCACTTGACATTAGCAGGGAAGACATCATGCGCCCGACATAAAGTCTGTACCGATATAAAATGTCAATGATTTTTCCGCTTATTATCATTTTAAGTTTACCTCCCTTATCTGATAAAATTATGCAAATTTATAAGACAGATTAGATTAAAAATTTTTATCCTCTCAGCAAAACTGACGGAATAGTGGCGTTATATCCTCCGTATCCGTCCGGTTTGCGTTTTTCGCTCAGCAATACAGCCTCTACCTGATATGCTATCTCATTTTCTTTAATGGTAACGGTATCAGGTACAATTCCATATCGAATCGAGCATTTTTCCACTCCTTTTACGGGAATAACTCTCAGCCTTCGCCTTAAGTCTGACTCAGTATCGGATATTGAAAAATCAGAGTCAGCGATATTTTTCGGAATTATTTTTTCAACGCAGTCACTGCTCACAACAATAACTGCCATGCCGGAAATAGGCTCTCTTAAAAGGTTTCCGCTGTCTACAAGCGCAGTGAAAGTAACCGTGTTGGAATTTATAGAAGCCGTGACTTCAACATTTTTTACATTACCACGCTTTTCAAATACACGTCCAAGCAATAGCGCCGCACCTGCTGAAACTGCGGCAAGCATGAAAAAATACGGAGCGGATATTTTATCTATTCCGTTCGGAACTCCGTTTGGAGCGCTCAAAAAAGCGCCGTTAGGTATTGCATTGTTAAAAATTGAGTATACAGCGGTCATCATTCCGCCGAGCATTGCCGATACTCCCCAGAACAAAGCACAGAATATAAGGTAAGCGCGCAATTTTGTCCCTTTAAACGCAGGGCGGCGTGCGATTAACGATACCGCAATTGAAACAAGAGTGCCGAATACCGCGTTCGGAGCGGCAGACAAATTTGCGGCTACCGCAGTCACACTGTAAACCGCGCCGACTGATGCCCCTAATATAAGCCGCTTTGTATCGGGTTTTATTCTTATGAGGCGCGAAGTTAGATACAGCGAAAGAAAATCCATGCTGAAGTTAATGAGAAAATAAACATCTGCATAAATAACGTGATTTATCCGCAGTCACCGCCTCTCTGTCTTAATATGGAAAATATTTTGCCTGTTTATTATATATGAGAGCAGGGTGATTTTTATGTCAATTGTGAGAAGCTGTTTTTTTAAATTTTTGCATGAATATACATGTGTATATTCACAATTTTATTCATTTTTACGTACAATATTCACAATTTGATAATATGTAATTAGGTGAATTATATACAATCACGCAAAATATGATAAATTTCATCAGATATGTCGTTTTTTCAATTGACATCGAGGGATTTTGATAGTATAATTATTCTTGTTACATTATGTCGGGCAATAATATTACGTGAATTTTTTGCAAAAAATATTCAGGATTTTATTATCCCCAAACTTATATTTATTAAAATTATATTTCAATAGAAGGACGAAAGGACATTGTCATGAATATCGCAAAGAAAATTCTTATTACCGTGTTGGCAGCATTTACATTGCTTTCAGTCGCATCATGCAGCTCATCAGAAGATGCAAACACTTTAGTTATGGCTACAAACGCATATTTTCCGCCGTATGAGTATTATGAAAACGATAAGGTCGTAGGCATTGACCCAGATATTATGGAAGCGATTTGCGCTGATCTTGGAATGACACTTAAAATTGAAGATATGGAATTTGATTCTATAATAACTGCTGTTCAGTCAGGAAAAGCTGATATAGGTGTGGCAGGGATGACAGTAACTGAAGATAGACTTCTCTCAGTAAGCTTTACTGACCCGTACACTACCGCAAAACAGGTAATTATCGTAACTGAAGATTCACCTATCGCAACTCCTGATGACCTTGCCGGAAAGACAATCGGTGTTCAGACCGGTACAACTGGTGATATAGTTATAACAGGTGACTATGAAGATGAAGGACTTGCAACAGTAGAACGTTATAATAAGGGAAATGAGGCTGTTCTTGCACTTACTCAGGGAAAAATAGACGCGGTTGTAATAGATAACGAACCTGCAAAAGTTTTCGTTGAAACAAATGAAGGTCTTAAAATTCTTGAAACTGAATATATAACCGAGGAATACGCTATTGCGGTAAATAAGGAAAATACTGAATTGCTTGAAAAGCTTAATGCTTCTCTTGCAAAACTCAAGGAATCCGGCAAGCTTGACGAGATAATTGGTAATTACATTAAAGCTGAATAATAAGCCGGAATAATTAAGTTTGACTGGTAAAATTCGTAGGCTGTGGAAACCCCGCAGCCTTATTTTATAGCTTATATATTTTTTACACAGGAGGTATTGTTCTTGACAAATTTATTGCTTTCAGCAAGTTTTGCAGAGCGGTTTACGCTTAACTTCATTAAGGAGGACCGCTGGAAATATATTGTTGATGGTCTTGGGGTTACACTTACAATAACCATATTTGCGGTTATCATTGGAATTGTTTTGGGGATGCTTGTAGCAATTGTTCGTTCCACTTACGAAAAAACAGGCAAATTATGGTTGTTTGATAAAATATGTCGTGTTTATCTTACAGTAATACGCGGAACTCCAGTAGTTGTACAGCTGCTCATAATATATTTTATCATATTCGGCTCAGTAAAAATTGATAAGATTGTAGTGGCGATTATTGCATTTGGAATAAATTCTGGTGCGTATGTCGCGGAAATTTTCCGTGCCGGAATTATGTCAATAGATAACGGTCAGTTTGAGGCGGGACGTTCGCTTGGCTTTAATTACGCTCAGACAATGTTTTATATCGTAATGCCGCAGGCTTTTAAAAATGTTCTTCCGGCACTCGGAAACGAACTTATAGTTTTATTAAAGGAAACATCGGTCAGCGGATACATAGCGTTGCAGGACTTGACTAAAGGCGGAGATATTATAAGAAGCCGTACATTTGACGCATTTTTCCCGCTTATCGCAGTAGCACTCATATATTTGACAATAGTAATGATTTTGACAAAATTAGTAGAACTGCTTGAAAGGAGGCTCCGTAACAGTGACCACTAATTCTGCTGAATTAAATAAAGACACGCCGTTGATTAAGGTTGAAAATTTGGTAAAGAGTTTCGGAAATTTCAATGCGCTTGACAATATATCAACTCAAATACAAAAAGGTGAAGTCGTTGTTATAATCGGGCCGTCAGGCTCTGGAAAAAGTACGTTTTTACGCTGTCTCAATCGGCTTGAGGAGCCTACCGGAGGAAAAATTTATTTTGAAGGCGTAGATATCACAGACAAGCATACAAATATAAATAAACACCGTCAGAGAATGGGAATGGTATTTCAACACTTTAACCTGTTCCCACATATGACAATTATGAAAAATCTAACGATTGCACCGATTAAACTTCAAGGTATTTCTCAGGAAGAAGCCGAAAAAAAAGCGCAGTCATTGCTTGACCGCGTTGGACTCGGTGACCGCAAAAATTCTTATCCCGGACAGCTTTCAGGTGGGCAAAAACAGAGAATTGCAATTGTACGTTCGCTATGCATGAATCCTGATGTAATGCTGTTTGATGAACCTACATCTGCGCTTGACCCTGAAATGGTAGGAGAGGTTTTGGAAGTTATGCGTGATCTCGCTAAACAGCAGATGACAATGGCAATTGTTACCCATGAAATGAATTTTGCGAAAGAAGTTGCGTCAAGGGTAATATTCATGGATGATGGAAAAATTATAGAAGAAAATACTCCCGCAGAATTTTTTAAAAATCCAAAGAGCGACCGCGCAAAGCTGTTTTTGAGTAAAATTATATAATTAAAGTTAGGGAAAATTATTATGGAAGATAAATTTATTTTTGCTGAAGCGGATATTCTTCTGCCTAATATAGATGTGTCAGATAAGGAAAATTGGGAAAAATGGGCGGTAATCGCTTGTGACCAGTTTACATCAGAGCCGGAGTATTGGGAGAAAGCCGCTGAAATTGCCGGTAATTCATACAGTGCGCTGAATTTGATTTTACCTGAAGCATATCTTGCAGATTCAGAAAATCGTGTCGGAAAAATCAACCGTACAATGGACGATTATCTTGAAAAAGTACTGTTATCCAATCCGGGTACAATGATTTATGTAGAACGTACATTGGAATCAGGCGCCGTAAGACATGGAATAGTAGGTGCGATTGACCTTGAAGAATATGATTATTGCGCCGGCTCACATTCAGCAATCCGCCCGACTGAGGGAACTGTACTTGAACGTATTCCGCCTAGAGTGGCTGTAAGACGCGGTGCGAAAATAGAACTTCCTCATGTAATGCTTCTGATAGACGATGCGGAAAGATGCGTAATTGAACCGCTTTCATCAAAAAAATCTGAATTTAAATGCGCGTATGATTTTGATTTAATGCTTGACGGAGGCCATATCCGAGGCTACTTTATGCCAAAATCGGAAATTGAGCGTGTAAAAAAACTTATTTCAGAAAATAATAACTCTGATATAAAAATCGCGGTAGGCGACGGAAACCATTCTCTTGCTTCCGCAAAGGCATATTATGAAGAACTCAAAAAATCAATATCGGAGCAGGAAGCAGCGGTACACCCTGCAAGATATGCGCTTGCTGAAATTGTAAATCTTCATGACGATGCTCTTGTTTTTGAGCCGATTTACCGCGTTATGTTTAATGTTGATGTCGATAATGTTATATCGGAATTGCTCAGTTTCACAAATGGCTCCGATAAATCAGAAAATTCCCACGGTACACAGTTAGTTGAATATATAACAGCTGATAAAACTGGAAAAATCACATTTGGAAAATCACTTCACTCTCTGACTGTCGGAACACTTCAGATATTTATTGACCAGTATATTAAAAATCACCCACAGGCTTCTGTTGACTATATTCACGGAAAGAAAAACACAGTCGAGCTCTCACAGAAAAAGAATGCAGTTGGATTTATATTCGACGGAATGAATAAAAATGAACTTTTCCCATCGGTTTCAAAGGACGGAGTATTGCCGAGAAAAACCTTTTCAATGGGAGAGGCTAGAGAAAAAAGATACTATATCGAAAGCAGAAAAATCAAATAGTCTGAAAATTCGATTTAAGTATTGTATATTATATAAAAATAGTGAAGTTTGGTGTCATTTTTTGTATTCGACGACACTTGACATTCTGCATAAAAAAACATATAATATATTGTGCATTAATAATTGTTTAAAAATAAAAGTATAAAATTATTATTTATTGTATTTTTGAAATAAAGCGGTTTTTGTCATATGACTGACAGCCGTATTTAAAATAAATTTATGATTTGAGGTAATTAAAAGTGCAGACCGGTGAGGTTAAAGTTGTTAAATTCGGTGGAAGTTCACTTGCAGATGCCGAACATTTTCGTCAGGTCGCTGACATTATGCGTGCGGAATCATGCCGCAGATATATAGTACCGTCCGCTCCGGGCAAACGATTTGATGGTGACAGCAAAGTTACTGATATGCTCTATACCTGTTATGAGCTTGCGTCAAATAACGGAGATATAACTGAATATTTTGCGAAAATCACCGAACGTTATAATCTTATAATAGAAGGACTGGGAATTGACCTTGATTTGACCGAGGAATACGATAAAATCAAGAATGCGCTTATTCATCACGCAGGACGCGATTACGCCGCAAGCCGAGGAGAATATCTTAACGGAATAATATTATCACATTATTTGGGATTTGATTTTATTGACGCGGCCGATGTAATATTTTTCAGTGACGACAGTATGTTTGATTCTGAGCGTACAAACGATGTGCTCTCCGCAGTGCTGAAAGAGCATGAATACGCAGTTATTCCCGGATTTTACGGCTCAATGCCCAACGACACAATAAAGACTTTTTCACGAGGTGGTTCTGATATAACCGGCTCGATAGTTGCGCGCGCCGCA
>CALWTV010000164.1 GCA_944384555.1 uncultured Clostridia bacterium
ATTCTCACCCATCTGAACTGAATTTTTGTCTTATCGCTTATAATAATCGCTACAATATCATTAGGCCCTACCCCAATATTGGCATATATAATCACAGCAAGTCCGAATGCCAAAACTACACAGCTTGCAAGCGCGATTCCGAAGCGCATTATATAAGATAAATCCATAGAAAAAAATTCGCCTAACAAGTCACTGGTAGCATTTATCACGGGTCCCATAACAAAAAGGGAAACTATTGTACCGATTTTTACATATGTTCTGTCAACTATTAAAATCACTATCAAGTATACAAAATTTATGGCGATATGAGCTGTCCCGTTTTTAACTCCTATTGTTTTGGCGACACCTTCCATAAGAGCGCCGAAGCAATCGTTTCCAGTACGTGTAAGCACATATATTGCACATCCGAAAGCTATTACCGCGCTTCCAGCTACAAAATATATCAAGCGAATAAGTAATTCTGGTGTAAATTTCAAATTTCTCATATTTTTGCAATCCATTTCTTAAGGGTTTCCGCATCACGCATAAACTGTTCTATGCTATTGTCAGCAACAAACTCAAGCAAAAAATAGTGTTCACTTTGCGGAAGTGATAGTTCGCACAGAGTGTCTATATATCTGCGCCATTGATATTCATGATGTTCAAGGGGAAATTTCTTGTTTTCTTCCCACGCGAATACATGTACATTTTTAACATACTGAGCCGCGTTTTTGAGTGAAGCAAGATTAAATTCAAAATCTCTGAATTGGTTTGGCTGCCAGTATAGTTTCGCATTGTCTGTTCCAATTTCTTCTATCATACTCAAAGCTGATTGAGGAGTATCGGTCAGTGTACCGCCATGCCATTCAAAAGAAAGTGTAATTTTATTTTTTTCCAATTCTTCCGACAATATTCTTGCCTCAGATACAATTTTTTTTCGCTGCTCTTCATTTGTGTCCGAACTACCTTTTGTTCCCGCCCACACCCGTATATTAGGCGCATAAAGTATTTTTGCTGTATCTGCAATCTTTTGAAATTCAGTTTTTACCCTATCTTCACTATTCACTCCAAGACGATAATATGAGCCGTATGATGCCGTTGAAAGCGAATTTTGATTTGTCAATAAATATGCTTTTTCTGCCGCCTGTATATTTCCATGAGGGACATGGATATCTCCTCCGAACTCAATTCCGTCAAGTCCAGCGGATTTTGTCAATGATATTATTTCATCTGTTGGAAGATTTCTGAATGTTACAGATACAATTCCTGTTTTTATCATAGTTTACAATTATACCTCCTTGACTAAAAGCTTTATTTTCAATTTCAATCATTATAGCACACACCAACAAGTTATACAATACTATATTTTAACATACATCAGATGTTTTTCTTATGTGAATTTTCTGCAATTTTTTTGACTTGTAACAAACATCTAAATCGTATATAATAAGGTAAAATGGTTTTACCATTTAGAAATAGCATTCATAAACAGGAGTGATAATTAATGACGTCAAGAGAACGTGTCCGCGCAGTACTAAATCATCGTATACCCGACAGAATACCAAATGGCTTAGGCGGTTGCGAAACAGCAGGACTTCATGTTTTAACTTATAGAAAATTACAGAATATATTAAATTTACCCAATACTCCGCCAAGAGTTGATACATTTATGACTAATGCGGTATTTGAACAAGATGTAATTGATAAAATGCAGGGAGATATAATTCTGCTTGCATCGCCGAGAATGTGCAAAGCATCTCTTAGATGCAGGGGATTTGAAAATCAATGGAAAGAACAGTCGCTTTGGGGCAAAACTTTCCGTATTCCCGTAAAAGACAAATTCAGCGAGCTTGATGACGGTACGGTTGTATGGGAAACAAGCGGCAATGTTGTCTGCCCAAAAGGTTCATATTTTTTTGACTCTATGGGAGCTACCGATTTAACCGCAGATTTTGATTTTCCCGACCCTGCCGATTTCAACCCGCCTATGGAACTTCCCGAAACCATGCTCAGAGAATTTGAGGAAACCGCAAAATATCTTTATGAAACTACCGATTATTCGCTCTGTATGGGGGAAACTATAACTGATTTGCAGGTTCAGCCTTGCGGCATGATTGGCGCTATGGTTCTGATGAAAGAAGAGCCGGACGTAATGAAAGAATTTTTGGAAAAGTCCGTAGTATCAGCGCTTTCTCAGTTAAAACAACTTGATGAGGCTATCGGAAAATATGTTGACATTCTATCAATCGCGCACGATTTCGGTGATAACCGCGGAGTTACAATAGGCGATGATTTATGGCGTGATATATACAAGCCCTATTACAAGGAGCTTTTCCAAGGCTGGCAAAAAATCACCAACATGAAAATCAATTTCCACTCATGCGGCAGTATTAAAAACATACTTCCCGATTTAATTGAATGCGGAATGCAGATTTACAATCCCGTTCAAATATCGTCTGAGGGAATGAGTCCGGAATCTCTTAAAAATTCATTTTGTAAAGACTTGATTTTCTGGGGCGGCGGATATGACGCACAGCTATTCAGACCGGAAAATACATATTCCGAAGTCTATGAAAAAACAAAAGCTATTATGCAAATTTTTAAATCCGGCGGAAATTATATCTTTTCAGGAGTGCATAATTTGCCGGCAGACGTTTCTGAAATTCATCTCAAGGCGATTTTAGACGCATTCAATGACTGCAAGGAATATTAAAAATCTTTCCAACAATAAATCCCTTTCAAATACAAGAAAGGGGTTTTCTGTAAAAAATATAAAATTACCAAATTAAGCGGCCGTCCGCTTGGATTGAGATGTTGTCAGCGCTTATCTCAAAATTATGCTTTGTTATTTCTATTGTGGGAACAAAACTGTATTTTTCATCTCCCGCAAGCACATTAAAATCAGCCGTATATTCCCCATGTTCATCATAATATGCGTGCTCTGCATAATACAATTTGCGCAGTTCCCATTTTTTATATTCTATCTCCGGAATATCATAATGTTCGCCGTTCTCCGTGAAGAATAAAAATCCCCATTTTTCCGGATAGTGCATATTTATTACCCCGATAGGCGACCAAATCCAGTTATCTTCGGGCAGATTGTTTCCGTTTGCGTCTTTCCTCTTTACATATTTTCCGTCGATTACATCAACGTTCCACTGTACACGTGAAAAATCTATTCTCCAGTAATTGCCCGGACATGGAGTCTGTCCGTGTTTGATATTCTGCTTTAATACCTGCATCGGCATCGCCACTTCACAGCTCCACTTTACATTTTTCGCCGAGGGATTATTGAGTTCCCCGTCTATATGAACTGCGGTAATCAGTCCCTGAATGTCCCATGCGTTCAACGCGGAACCGCCGTCACGGTACGGCTTTGTAAGCAGTAAATCCCATACCGTATTAAGCGCGTTCATCTCAAACTCGTAATATTCATGAGTGCCGGAATTGGTATCGATAAAAATTTCAAAGTCATTGTCACGGAATATAACATCATCACGTTCTGTTACATACGCCCAAATTTCATCACCTTCAAGCTCTGCTCCAATATAAAGATAATCATCATCCCAAAGCATTTTCGCTCTTGTACGAAATCTCGGAGGCGGAAGCGGTTTTCCGGTTTTCGCATCTATATCAAGAATATCACGGAAATCGTTGGTGAACTCAGCATCAGCCCAAAAATCCTTGTCAAGTCTGCCGTCTGCGACAAATTTTTTTGAAGTCTTTTTACAGTAATACACTTCCGGCGTAAAATCCGTAATCGGTCTTGGTATTGAATATCCCATATTTTATTCTCCTAAATTTATAAATTATATTTTATATAATCAATCATTTGTTTAAAATATTTATTTTCCACAGTAAAAGCCTATTTTGAAACTGCCGCCGAGATACAGCGGAATTCATGACCGAAATTCTCTGCTCCGTCTCCTTCTTTATATGGACGGCAGGCACAGTAAAAATGATACAGCCGCTGTTCTTCTCTGCAATATATTATTCCCGGTTTATGCGCATATATCGAATCAATCGCATCACCACTGCGTCCGGTTGTTATAATCGGTATCGGGAACTTTTCCCAGTCAATTAAGTTTTTGCTGACCGCTATGCCATCGCACGCTGAGAGATTGCCCAAACCGTAATAAAACATTACCCACTGATTTTCCCGAGAATCAAAATATACCTGCGGGTCAGAAGCAAACTGACTGTCCCACCCTCTCGGATCTACTTTGACTATCGGATTTGTCTCAAATCTGCTCCAGTGTATCATATCATTTGACTTTGCAGCGCCTATCTGTTCAATCCAACCGTCGCCCTCAGTTTTAGCATTGTAAAACATATAAAATGTACCTTCATGCTCAATAAGCCAGCACTTATAAAGACCACCTTTTTCCCAGTCGCCTCCGTCATCAGGCAAGTATACCGGCTCACCGTAAAACTCCCAGTTCAAAAGTTCCTCGTCATCTGTACAGCAAAGCCCAATTTTAGCCGGTCCAGACTCATAACCCGCGTTAGGATATGAATGATACATAAGCCAGTACTTACCGTTGAATTTTTTAAGATGATTGCCTCCGAAGAGGTCGTTTTCCATTAAAATAGTGGTACCTGCCATGCCGATTTTGTCCCAATCCATGTTAGCGCCGCGCTTTAAAATCAACTTAGGTTCACTCCAACCTTCGGAGAGCTTATCCGAAGTCGCAATTGCGGTTTGATATCCGGTTCCGTCGAAACCAATATACATCATGTAATATTTTCCGTTATGTCTGAATGGTGTCGGGCAATCAACAGCATATCTGTCGAACATGCCTTCTTTTCCCGATGCCTGTATTACCGGGCGATTTAATTTATATGGGGTAAGCAAATGAGATATTTCCATAATATTAATCCTTTCAAAAAAATTTTATATAAAAACCACGAATCAAGTATACTATAAAAATTAAAAAATTTCAATTTATACCTTTAAAACTTAAACTTCTTCTTCAAATTTCTTGAGATACTGCGAAGGTGTCATTGAAGTGTATTTTTTAAACACTGTAATAAAATACTGCTCAGATGAAAAAGATAATTTCTGCCATATATTTTTCTTATCATAGATACCGCTTTCAAGCATTATAAGAGCGGTGTTTATTTTTTTGCGCATAACAAATTCGTGAACCGGCATACCGATTTTCCGCTTGAATTTTTCCTGAAACGCGGATTTGCTGAAATTTTTCACTGACGCCAGATGCTCTACTGTCAGATTTTTTTCAATATTTTTATCTATGTATTCAATAATATCATGCATATCCTCGTTATTTGAGTCATTTACCGGAATATTTTTAACGGATTCAAGCGTTGTTATCATAATTTCGGATATTACATTTCTTATTTTCGTAATACGGTAATCGCACTCATTTTCATGAAGATACATCAATCTTTTAAATAATTTTTCCATCTGTTCTGCATCAGATATATCAAAAACTTTATTTTTCTGCGATGATATTCGCTCAAATTCTTTTTTCATCTGTATGGCTTCCTCAGGCATACTCAGAAAAATGTCCGGCAAACAGCCTATATTTATAGTAATATAATAAAAGGTAGACTTATCTTCCGGCAAAAATCCAGAATTGTGCAACACATTTGGAGGAGATATCACAAATTGACCGCTTGATACATAATAGTCTTCACCGTCTATTCCGTAATACTGCATTCCCTTATACATATATACAATTTCATATGAATCCGCGTGTATATGGTCGGTAAGCGGGTCAAATGTAGTTAAAATCTTTACATAATTTATCTGAAAATCAAATCTCGGGTCTATTTCTATGAAATTTTTTGAAATTCGATGTGTATATCTGTTTTTAAATTCATTTGAAATAGTTTCCGAATTCTTAAATGTTATATCTGATAAATTCTGCATCGTACCCTCCTCACACATATATTGCTAAAAATTTTATATATATGTATTATATAAAATGTGCTTTGGATTGTCAACCATTATAGAAATTATCTCAATTATAAAAAAATCCTAAGTATTATTTCGTATTTATTTTCAGAAAAATTTATGATATACTTAATTTATGAATTAAAAATAAATAATTTTAATAAAAAATAATAAGGGTGTGTATCATGAAAAAAATAATACTTTTTCTTTTAACCGCATCAATAATCGTGTCAGCTTTTTCCTGCGCAAGCTCTTCCGAAACTCAAAACAATTCAGATAACAACAAATCAACCCAAAATGTTTCTGCTGGAAATGATACCTCTACGGTTGAAACAACAGCCGAAACCAATTATTTTGATAATCTTCCTGAAATGAATCTCAATGGCAGAAGTATTCGCATAATATCAAGAATAACTGATAAATCCCATGATGTTCAAATGTATACCGACTTCGGAAACAATGAGATAGACGCAGAGGCCCTTGACGGAACTCAGATAAATGACGCAGTATATAACAGAAATCGAGAGCTTGAGGGCAGATATAATTTTGTCTTTGAAAGTATTCAGATAGACATGAATCCAGCTGCAACTGCTAAAACAAGTATGCTTGCAAATTCAGATGATTTTGACTTAGTTATTGACGCATTGCTCCCAATGGTTCCGCTTACAGGAGAAAATCTGCTTTATAACTTAAATAATGCAAAATATCTGGATTTATCAAAGCCATACTGGGACCATAATGCAAACAGCAATCTTTCAATTGGGGGAAATCATTATCTTGCAATAGGTGATTTGCTTATTCTTGACAAAAAAGGAACTTGGAGTACGCTTTTCAATAAGGAACTTCGTGAAAAATATGATTTAGATGACCCATATCAGCTTGTAAGAGACGGAAAATGGACAATTGACAAAATGTATGATATGGCAAAAGCCGTTTCTATGGATTTGGATGGTGATGGCGACCAGGATGAAAATGACCAGTGGGGATATCTTACCGAATCATACAACGCCGGTGTACATATGTTTGGATGTGAAACCCGCTTCACATCAAAGGACGCTGATGATTATCCAGTGCTTGATTTATATAATGAACGCAGTGTAAGCGCATTTGAAAAGGTGTTTGCTCTGATGACTGATAAATTTACTACTCTAAATAATGCCAACTCTCCAAACGGTGCGGCAGATACTCTTAAAGCTTTCGGTGAAAGCCGCGCTTTATTCTATATGGTTGGAATAGGAACCGCTATGGAATACCGCTATATGGATGCCGATTTTGGAATTCTTCCTATTCCGAAGTATGATGAGACTCAGGAAAATTACTATACTATACTTTCTATTTATAATTCTGCCTGTGTTGGAATTCCAAACTGCAATGGTAATCCAGATGAAGTAAGCTTTGCACTTGAGGCAATCTGCGCTGCTTCAACAAATACGCTTAAATCTACATTCTATGATGTTGTATTAAGCGGTGTAACTGTACGTGATGAGGAATCACGCGATATGCTCGATATCATTTTTAACAATCGCGTATTTGACATAGGATTCACATACAATTGGGGTAATATGAACAGTATTTATTCAAATCTTATCGCCAAAAATTCTAATGACCTTTCATCAGGATATGCTTCGGTTGAAAAGGCAGCAAATAAGGCTATGTCAAAAGCAATTGAGCAATTTAAGGAATATAATCAATAAATAAAAACTGCGGCTATCCATTAAAATTACTAAAGGATAACCGCTTTTTTATTTTAACTTAATCTTTAATTCCGTATATTTATTATTCTTTATCTTTAGATTTACGCAAAGCAATAATCGCACCTGCAAGCCCAAGCATTCCTATAGCTGCCGCACTTAAAACTGACTTTTCTCCAGTTTGCGGAGCTTGAATTGGTTCCGCTGTAGTTTCAGCAACCGTTTCAGCTGTATCAGCGACTGTCTCCTCTGTTTGAGTTTCTGCTGCTACGGTTTCAGCCGGCTCCTCAGCTTTTTCAACATGACCGGCAACATCTGAAGTAAGCGTATATTTATTTGAATCTACCCCACTGAACCATGCTGTATCGGTAAACAGTGCCTGAGTAGCTCCGTCTTTTTCCATAACTATATTCGCAAGCGGAAGAACTGTTCCTTCTTTTATTTCAACCGGAGGAGTTGATTTTACAAAGGCCTCTTTCGCTATAAAGCATTCTATATCATATCCGCCATCTTTATTCTGTACAGCAATCTGAGCTTCGTCAACATTATCTCCGGCAGTTCCTATTCCATATACAAAATGTTCGCCCACATATGCTTTTCCATCGTCAGCTTTAGGTATCATTGAGAAGAAAAACAATGTTTCTATTTCAGAACCAGTTAATGTATCGTCAGCATATATACATACCTGAATACCATCGCCGGAATTATATGAACCGTCACCGCCGACTGGATATGCATCAGGTTCGGTTGTATCATTAACAGACGCAAACACATACATTCCCGCATCATCCCACATCCATCTAAAAGTAGCCCCTGCAAAGTCAAGTCCGGTATTAGACGGGTCAGACACATTATCTGCGGTAAGCTCTCTTACAAGAGCATTATCCCATTCATCATCTGTAATTTTTCCGTCAATAACAGGTGCGGTATTTGCTTTGGGAATATTGTACTGTTCATTTGTAGTCGCTTCAGCAGAAATTCCGGCAGTAAAAATGGAACATGCAAGAATTACCGTCATGCACACAGACATTAACTTTTTCATAGGTAAATCTCCTTTTCAAATTTGTATTTGTTTAAACAAAATATTTTCAGACTGCATATCAGCCTTATGTTTTGATTTTATCATAACATATATTAATTGTCAATATCTTTTTTAATATTATATTAATTAAATATGTCAATATCTTTTTATATAAATTATATATATGATGATATGCATAATATTATGATATATTTATTTTTAAAATTACATTATATTTACAAATAATTTAAAATAAGAAAACGCGAATATTTGAGCAAAATGGAACCACAAGAACCATAGCTTATAATATTCGCGTATGTATTATATTATTGATATATCAAAACTTACTGTATATCTGAAGAAAAAACAGGAATGTCGCCAGTTACACAAACAAATTTTTTAACTTTCGGGAAAAGGTCAAAATAATTATCGCTTACATTATCGCAGTCAGCGGCACACACTGCATGAACATATGTATCCGACCAAATCTCAACAACGGATTTTTCACCATCAGATTTAACTACTCTCTGATGTATTTCTCCACTGCATGTATTAAGTTCACGGTAATCATAAAGACGCAAAAATTCAGGCGCAACTTTTTCATACTCAGGTATAATTGCAAAAATTCCGTTTCTATAATCCATATCCGGCAATTCTGTCTCAATTACATGCCCTCTCCAGCGAGCCGGAATCGTAATTTCAGTCTGAACTGTGTTATCAATTCTTCCGTCAAGCGACATATACCCGATTCTTGCGGAAAATTTAATTTCGTCTGCGGTATCATTACAACCGGTTACGACAACCGCATTTCCCTTTTTACGCATAATCAGTTTTACCGGAGCAAACGCGCGTTTTACCCCATAATATGAAATTTTGCGTCTTAGATAGTAATCAAGCGTTGTCCAGCCGACTTCACCCCAAGTATCATTATACATCCAATAAAGTCCTCCACTGCAAAATTCCTGTGCACGGAATGTTTCAAGCGAATATCCATACATCAGGGATTGCACAAGTCCCGAATAAAATATATATGTTTTCAGTGGAAGTGACGCAGGATTATCAATGTAATGCTTTTCTATTCCGGCGGCTACTGTATTTTTTTCAAATGTATTATTATGCATATTCCATACTTTATTTCCGCGCTCGATTTCCTTGCCGTCAAAATAATCCTGTATGGTTTCAATGCGGCATGAGGCGGGATATCCGTACTCAGACACGAATTTAGCGTTTGACTCTTCATATACAAACGGATTTATACGGCGATTCATATCCGGATTCATCATAAACTGTCCCCACTGATGCGCATCACCACAGTTTTCGGTTCCTGCCGCTACTCCTCCATAAGGTGAGCTGTTCCAGTACGGAATATCGGGGCAATTATTTTTCACTATACGTACTGCTGTATTGTTTGAAATATACATTCCAAACTGTTTTTCATGCTTAAGATAACTTGCTACCCAACCGCCAATTCCCCAGTGGTTTTCGTTATTGCCGCAGAAAAGCACAATGCACGCATGATTGCGCAGATGTTTTGTCTGATAATCAAGCTCCCGCTCGGTTTCACGTTTAAACCAGTCGAGATGGTCGGGGTGAGCCGCACAACCGAACATGAAATCCTGCCAAATAAGTATTCCGTTTTTATCACATTCTTCATAAAATACGTCTTTTTCATAAAATCCTCCGCCCCAGACTCTCAGCATATTAAAATTACATTCTTTCGCTTCTGAAATCAGGCGGCGATATTTTTCCTCAGACGCACGTGCGTATATGGAATCACACGGAATCCAGTTCGCACCTTTGCAGAATATATTTATTCCATTTACATTTATAGCAAACATGCGGTTATCAGCGTCAATGCGGTGGTCGTCAATTGAAATTTTACGCAGACCCATTTTAAACGGCTTAAATGAATTTACTTTGCCCCCTACATTTACGCTTACATTTACATCATAAAGCGGCTGTTCTCCGTAACCGTTCGGATACCACAGCTTCGCATTGTCAATACGCAAATCAATGGTATGATAATTCAAACCTGAACAAAGAAAAGTATCTTTTAATTCGTATGAAGAAACTTTTTCGCCCTGATAGCTGATTTCAACAGAAATATCTCCGTCTGCACTGTTGATTATTGAAAGCAATTCGCTTTCAACTTCCACTCTTACAACTGCTTCACCGCCGTCTTCCGCACTTACTGTATATGCGTGTACTCCTCTTATCACCGCTCCCGAACAGCAATCAAGCCATGCCCCTTTTACAATTCCGCATGTAGGAACTTTAGGACCCCAGTCCCAACCCGTAGAATATGCCGGTCTGCGGACAAATGCACGCCTCAGATCACCTCGCTCCGGACAGCCGTTTCCGGATTCATGCGTTACTGCGAATTCAATTTCTGAAAGGTCACTGTCACTTACTGTTTCAAGTCCCGTAGTCACGCGCACAAGCAGAGTATTTTCTCCTGTGTGAAGGTATTCCTTAATATCGCGTATAAACGGATAAAATGCGCTTATATGGTGTCCTATATGAACGCCGTTTACAAATATATCCGAATGAGCGTCAATGGATTCAATTACAAGCTCGCAGATTTCCTCTGAAAGTTCGGATTCGCTCACAGTAAAATTTTTCATAAACCACCACGAGCGTTTTTCTGTCCATTCACATTCAAAGCAATAATCCGCAAGCACTGGGTCACGTATAATCTTGTTTTCAATAAGCGGCATATGGATATCACATGGCAGTGAGCAGGAAAGCCAGCCCTCTTTTTGTCCAAGTATCACCGGCGCACTATCAATTTTTGCTGAGAGCGGTTCCCCGCGAAGCTTCCAGTTATCATTAAGCAGAATATGTGTCATTTTTATCACAGCCTTTCTGTAAATATTTTTAATTTCTCAGCTTTTGTTATATTCTATCAGAATCACTTTCTATAATCAAGCCTTTATAAAAACTTTACCCTAAATCGCTTGACAGCAGATAAAATTAATATTATAATTGATAAAAATATAAATCGATTTATATTTTGTATGGATAAAAATATTAAAACAGGAGCTTTTAAATGAAAAAGGATTTAATAGAACTTCAAAGAGATTTCGTAAATTATCGTTTGGGACAATTCATTCATTTTAACAGCGCAACTTTCCAATTTAACAGTACTGAGATGATGGACTGGGAATACGGAGTTGAAAATGACGGCGCAACTCGAAAATACCCGTTCAACGAAAAAGATTTTAATCCCTCAAAGCTCGACTGCAAACAATGGGCAGACGCATCAAAAAGCATGGGGGCGCGCTTTGCTGCACTGACTTCAAAGCACCATGAGGGATTTTGTCTGTGGAACACCAAAACAACGTCACACAGTATAAACAATGCCACACGCAAC